>NZ_JAVRCK010000052.1:0-61064 GCF_034530815.1 Nostoc sp. DedSLP03 | reverse complement strand
AAAGTTGCTCTGACTAAAAGTCCTTTAGCTAAATTAAAAGGTTTTTTTGCTGACTGTGCTGCAAGTTGTTTGACTTCTGATTCCCAATCTTTACCAGATAAATGCTCAAGATTAATCATGGGTAAATCCCAAGTTAATTCTCGTACAATATTCTGCACCGGCTCTCCATTGACAAGCGTGAAATTTGTCCGCCAAACTTCGTGACGCTTGAGGATTTCATTCAGACTTTGCTCAATAACTGTGATATTAAGTCGTCCTTTGATATGAAAAGCGATAGGAATATTATAGAAAGCACTTCCGTGGTAAAGCTGGTCAATAAACCACAGCCTTTGTTGGGAAAAAGATAAGGGAATATTCTGAGATGTTTGACCTTTAGGAATAGCATCAGATTTAATTTTTCCTCCCTTCCATTTTTCTAAAAGGGCTTTTTTCGCAGGTGATAAATTAGAGTATTGTTTATCCATTGTTAATAATTATTTACAAATTACGTTAGCGTCGCCCATTAAGAATTACGAATTATTTAAAAGAACTGCTACTTCTTCTTCAGATAGTTCTTCTATTTTGGCTAACATCATTTCCTCAATCATTTCTGCTTGTTTAGCTGGGATCATTACTTCCAGCAACAGATCACGCAGTGCTAAGTCTACAGGAAATTTTGCTCGCAATCGAGAAATTAATTGAGTTGCAATGAGGGAGTCTCCTCCTAACTCATAAAAATTATCATAAATACCAACTTCTGCAATTCCAAATACCTCTTGCCATATTTCCGTAATTTGTTTTTCCAACTCATTCCTTGGAACAACGTAGGCATTACTAAGGTTAGGTCTTGAATAGCACTCTAGTTGATGGAAATCTTTGCTGTCTACTTGCGAGTCTGGCTGAAATATATAGTTATTTCGAGTGTTTATATCTATTGTAGAAATAACAATCTGAGTTCCTTTTTCTAAAGAGAATATTCGTTTAAATACTTCTACTGTTTCTATTGGAGTAATTGCTAATTGCGCTTCTTGTCCTTGCCAAGCTATTTTTTGTTCCTGATTTGGATTCAGTTGGAATTTGTCCCAATTTATCAGATACCAGGGCAAATAGTTATTATGGTTTTGTCGCTTAGTAAAGGTATCGACGAAATGATTAGCTGCTGAATATAAACCTAACCCCAGTCCTCCTAAAGTTGAAAATAAGGAAGAAAATATGATACAGAAATCTAACTTTTTATTCTGTAATATTCGTTCTAATATAGTAATTCTATCACTTTGGAAGTCGAATATTTTTTTTGATTCTATTTCGCTAATTTCTGGAATTGAACAAAATAGATGTTCGCGTTTGATTCCAGTTGAATAAATAACACCGTTAATCTGACCAAGATTCTCAAAGGAAAAGCTTTGATGAATTTGTTCATCATTAGTTGTGTCTAGACGGATGACTAAAACTTTTCCACATAATTTCTCTAATGCTAGCAATTTCTGAATTTTGCAACTCACTTCATCTTGTTGAGTGTGAGTTTCCAGCCATTGCGAAAAATTATCGTTTTCTGGGAAATCTGAATCCTCGATAAATATAAGTTTTGCTTGTAAAGTTTTTGCTAAATATTCTGCAATCACAACTTCAAGACTTTCTAACCCACCAGGAAATAGGTAAACACCTTGTTTTTTGAATGATATTTTTTCTTCAACTACTGGCTCTAAGCGAATTGGCTCAAATGTTTGTACCCAACGATAGCAATCGCGATAAGCAACCACTAAATCTGAAGATATTGCCGTTAACTCATTTGAGAGTTGGTCAACAATAATACTGTTATAATCGCCTTCTTGTCGGTTCGTTAAAGCAACATCAATACATCGACAGGTAATATTAGGATATTCTTGAGGAATTACTTTACATAAACCTAAGATTACTGCTTTGTCTGGGTCTAGTTGTTCATTACCATTAACGTCTTGGAGGTTATTTGATATTACCCAAAAATGTAAGTTATTGCTAATTTTTAACTTACCAAAACTCTGTGTTAAAAACAGCAGACTGTTAAACTCTAAATATTTTTCATCTTGACCATTTTCAAGTTTGTTCAGGCTCCATAAATAAGAAATGTTTGTGGGGATTTTACCCAATAAACCCAATAACATTAATTCTTTAAACAAAGCCTCATAGTCTTCGCATCTATATGGATTAATTGTATAAACTTTATCATTTAATTTATTAAACTGCTCTCCTTTCTTAACCGTAATAACATTTTTGCCTTTATTTATCAACGCCTTAATTAATTTTTCACCCACTCCAAAATCATCAATAAAAAAGAGCCATTCTTCTTGTGTGGATGCTATTTGATAAGACAATGAATTAAGCAGCAAAGAGCGTTTCCATGAAGGTACATAAAACCAATCTGCAATATCTTGTTTATTATCTGAAGTTGCTGGCTTGTTGTTTAAAGAAGGTGATGGTGATTTAGCATCAATCCAGTATCTTTGTCGCTCAAAAGGATAGGTAGGTAAAGGCAGACGATAACGTTGCTCGTGAGTATAAAATCCTGACCAGTCAATCTCTACACCAAAAAGCCACAAACGACCTAATGTCTGCAACAAAAAGTTAACATCAGATTGTTGTTCTTTCACATGGCGTAATGAAGTCAGCACTTGTTGTTTAGTATTTTTATCTAAATGCTGTGTTGTCAAAGTACTTAAAGTTCGTCCTGGCCCTACCTCCAGAAAAACACCTTCAAATTGCTCTAACAGTTGAGATATCCCATCAGAAAATCTTACAGTTTGGCGTAAATGTTGACTCCAGTAGTTGGGATTTGTCGCTTGTGCATCTGTAATCCAGCTACCAGTTACGTTAGAAATAAAACGAATGCGTGGCGGATGTAGTTTGACTTTTTTTACAGCCTCGGTAAATGTTGACAAGATGGGTTCCATCATCGCAGAATGAAACGCATGAGATGTATGTAACAGCCGACATTCAACTTCTTTAGAGGATAATTGATTTTCTAGAGCAGCGATCGCCTCACAGCTACCAGAAACCACACAGGAAGATGGGGTATTAATGACTGCAATTTCTAGAGAAGCATCATTAGCCAAGAGCAAGAGCGATCGCACATCTTTTTCTGGAAGTGCAATTGCTAGCATACTCCCTGGAGATAACTGTTGCATCAGTTGTCCCCTTTTTGCCACAATTGCTAAGGCATCTTCTAAGGAAAATACACCTGCTAAGGTTGCTACGACATATTCCCCGACGCTGTGACCAATCATTGCTTTTGGATGTATTCCCCAAGACATTAATAACTGAGCTAAGGCATACTCTGTAACAAATAATGCGGTTTGAGTGAAGGCTGTTTGTTGTAGTTGCTTTGAAGCAGCCTTAGTATCTTTTTCGCTAGGATAAAGTAGGGAGCGAATATCAAGACCGAGATGAGGTTGCAAAATCAGAGCGCAAGTATCTACATATTTTTTAAACGTTGGCTCAATTTTGTATAGTTCCCTTCCCATGTTTGCATATTGTGACCCTTGCCCCGAAAACATGAAAACAACTGGCTGTTCTCTATGCTCTTGGTATATATCAAAAATCCTTTCCTGTACCTGTGTTTCTAATACATTTATAGCATCTTGAACACTCTCGCACACCAATATTCGGCGATAGTTAAAAGCTCTACGACCTACTTGTAGAGTATAAGCGACATTACCTAAATTTATATCTGGTTGTTGTTTGAAATACGTAGCTAAATTTTCAGTCGCAGTGTCTAAGGCTATGCTAGTTTTGGCTGATAATAATATCAATTGCCAAGGTCTAGATTCATCAAAATATTTAATATCAGGGGCTTCTTCCAGAATCACATGGGCATTAGTTCCACCAAAACCTAAAGAACTAACTCCTACTCTTCGGTGAGTATTATTAGTTTTCCAATCAGTAAGTTTAGTATTAACGTAAAAGGGACTATTTGCAAAATCAATCTCAGAATTGGAAACTTCAAAATTGATACTAGGAGGTATTTTTTTATGTTTCAATGCTAGGACAGTTTTGATCAGACTTGCTACACCAGATGCTGTATCTAGATGTCCAATATTTGGTTTTACTGAACCTATAGCACAGAAGCTATTTCTTTGCGTAAAAGCACGAAAAGCCTTAGTGAGCGCAGCAATTTCTACTGGATCTCCAGCAGATGTCCCAGTTCCATGAGTTTCAATATAGGAAATATCATCAGCATCTATTCCAGCATTTGCCAAAGCCTCTACAATAACTTCAGCTTGACCATTTACACTAGGTGCTGCATAGCTAACTTTTAAAGAGCCATCATTGTTGATTGCTGAACCTTTAATAACTGCATGAATGTAATCTTTATCTGCTATTGCATCTGTTAATCTTTTTAAAACAACTATTCCAAGACCACTGCCGAAAATAGTCCCTTGTGCTTTAGCATCAAAGGCTCTACAATGACCATCAGGAGACAAAATTCCGTCCTCTTCATAGAAGTAACCTGATTTTTGTGGAACTATAATCGTAATACCACCTGCTAAAGCAATATCACACTCTTCATCAAGTAAACTTTTGCAGGCTAAATGTACAGCAACTAATGAAGTAGAGCAGTAAGTTTGGATACCAACACTTGGGCCTTTTAAATTTAATTTATACGAGATATTTGTGGTAAGAAAATCTTTATTAAAAGTATATTTATTGGGAACATCTATTAAATTAACGTTTGTATATATATTGTTAAAAAAGTAAGTATTTGTACTGATACCAGCATAAACCCCAATCAAACCTTCATAGGTTTCTGGGTCATATCCAGCATTTTCAAGGGCTGACCAGGCAGATTCCATGAACAGGCGATGTTGGGGGTCCATGAATTCAGCTTCTCTAGGACTGCAACCAAAGAACCTAGCATCAAAATACTCAATGTCCTCTAATATAGATGCTGCTTTAACATAATTTTGGTCGTTTAAAACTTCCTCTTCAAGATTTAAATCTACTAAATCATGATTAGAGAAAAATGAAATAGACTCAACTCCATTTTGGAGATTATGCCAAAAATCATCTATATTCTTTGCACCAGGGAAACGACCAGACATACCCACTATTGCTATATCTAGACTTGCTGTTTGTTCTTGTATTGTATTAGTACTAATCATTTTCCTAACTAAATAAATTACTTAAACTAACTTCGTCTTTTAGTTACTTTGCATTTTTACCTGCCTTCTTCTTTGTCCTCGGCTTAGTCTTTGTTCAAGAGTATTTTCTTGAGGTTCTTCATGAGTAAAAATATTTGCCATAGAGCCGATATTTGGACATTCATAAAGTTTGGCAACCAAAATATTTGAATCAAATACCTTATTTAAGGTTGCAATAAGTTGAATGCCTATAAGGGAATCACCACCCAGCTCAAAAAAGTTATCGTAAATGCCTATCCTGTCAATTCTAAGGATTTGTTGCCAAATTTCAACTAGCTTTTGCTCAATTTCATTTCGAGGAGCAATATAATTATTACTTAATTCAGGTCGAGGATATTTGGAATCAGATAAATTGACAGGTTCTAAAAATTCTAGAGTTTGTATTTGTTTAGAAGAATTATAATGTTTGAGTTTATCTAAGAAGTCAGAGGTAGATATTACAACTTGAGGTATTGTATTTCCCAAAGTACGTAGAAAAACATCTACGCCTTCATTAGGTAATATGCCTTGTTTAAGCTCTTCTATTCTTAATTCTTGGAGATGTTGAGGAACTCCTGTGTTTACAGCCATTCCAACTTCTTGCCAAGCATCCCAGTTGATACTAGTAGTAAATGTGCCATGTTTTGAGGTATTACGGTGAGCAAAGGCATCAAGAAAAGCATTTGCTCCACAATAGTCTACTTGTCCAAAATCTCCTAAAATTGAGTTGATTGATGATACTAGAATAAAAAAATCTAGCTGAATATCTTTGATAATTGAATCAATAACTAGTGTTCCCTTGACTTTTGGAGCTAGAATACTTTCTGCTTCTGCTTGAGTTTTTCGCTGAATTACACCGCCTCCAGGAACTCCAGCTGCATGGATAACACCATTGAGTTCACCAAATTGCTTTTGAGCTTGAGCAATGACATTTTGCATTTGTTCAATGTTGTTCACATCAGCACTCATTACTAAAACTTCTGCACCTAAATTTTCTAATTCCTGAACTTTGAGAATTTTATGGCTAGTGCTATCAGTCTCATCATAAGTAGCTAGCCATTGTTCCCATTGGTCTTTTTTTGGCAAAGCAGAACGTCCTATCAACAATAGTTTTGCTTGTACAGTTCGAGCCAAGTATTCTGCTAAAACCAGACCAATACCTCCGAGTCCACCTGTAATTAAATAGACTCCTTTTTCTCTGAGTCGAGGCTTTTCGATTTTAGCTTTCTCAAAGCGCACAGGCTCAAAACTCTGTACCCAACGATTCAAACCTCGATAAGCAATTAGTTTTTCAGAATCAGGAACTGTCAGTTCTGCTAATAATTGTTCTACAAGTTTTTCTTCTTGCCAACTGCCGTGTTCTGGAAGTATAACATCAATACTACGACAGTTTATATTGGAATATTCTTGAGATATAACTTTGATTGGCCCAAGTAAAGTGGCTTTCTCCGGACAAAGTATTTCATTTCCGGTTACTGATTGGAGATCATTAGAAATAACTGTGATTTGTACTTTATCAGTAATTTCTTCTCTTCCTAAAGCTTGGGCAAGAAACAAGAGGCTATAAAATCCTTGATTTTGAGCTTGATCGACTTTTTCAATTTCTAATTCTTTGTCAGTACTAGGTGTAACACTCCATAAATTTATAATCGTTTTGGGCAACTTATTTTGTTTAAAAACTGCCTTGATTAGAACATCATAATCATGATTTTTTTCGGGATTGATAATATATTGAGACTTACCTAGTTTAGTAAAGGCTTCACCAACTTTTACAGTAATTACATCTTGTTTTTGTGCTTCTAATTGTTTGACCAATTTATCACCCAAACCACACTCATCGATAAATACCAAAGTGCAGGATTTATCAGATACTAATTCTTGATGTTTAAGTTGTGCTGGAGATAAAGTAGGCTTCCAAAAAGGAATATAGAACCAATCAGCTATATCAGGCTTTTTACCCAGTGACACAGAAGTAGGATAGCTATCCTGTTGTTGTTTTTTGGGTTCAATCCAATAACGTTGGCGCTCAAAAGGATAAGTAGGTAAAGGCAGACGATAACGCCGCTCATAAGTGTAGAATCCAGACCAATCAATCTCAACACTAAAAAGCCACAACCGACCTAAAGCCTGTAATAAATAAGCAACATCAGACTGTTGTTCTTTAACATGGCGTAAACAATTCAACACCAAATGTTTGGCATCAGATTGTAAATGCTGTGTTGTCAGTGTGCTTAATGTTCGCCCAGGGCCAACCTCCAAGAAAACACCCTCAAACTGTTGCAAAAGTTGTGATATACCATCAGAAAATCGCACAGTTTGCCGCAAATGTTCACCCCAATAATTAGGATTAGTGGCCTCATCGTCAGTAATCCAACTCCCAGTTACATTGGAAATAAAGCGAATATGCGGTACATTCAGTTTCACCTTGCTCACAGCCAAGACAAACTCTGGGATAATCGGTTGCATCATCTCACTATGAAAAGCATGAGATGTATGCAACACCCGACATTCAATCCCTTGGTAAAGAAGTTGATTTTGCAGTGCAGCGATCGCCTCACAACTACCAGAAACCACACAAGCAGAGGGGCTATTAATCGCTGCAATTTGCACAGATGCATCATTAGCTAACAGCGATCGCACATTTTCTGCTGGCAGTGGAATTGCTAACATACTGCCTGTGGGCAACAGTTGCATCAGGCGTCCCCTAGTTGCAACCACAGTTAAAGCATCTTCTAAGGAGAAAACACCAGCAATGGTGGCAGCTACATATTCCCCAATACTGTGACCAATCATTGCCTCTGGATGCACTCCCCATTCCATCCACAATTGGGCAAGGGCATACTCGACAACAAACAATGCTGGTTGGGTAATTACAGTTTGTTGCAGTTGTTGAGTAGCTGTTTCTTGGTCTTGTTCTTTGGGGAAGAGTATCTGGCGGATGTCAAGATTCAGGTGGGGTTGGAGAATCTGAGCACAAGTATCTATATGTTGACGAAATGTCGGTTCAACTTCGTACAGTTCTCGTGCCATGTTCACATATTGCGCCCCTTGTCCAGAAAACATGAACACAACTGGACAGTGTTTGGGTTTGTGGTATTGAGTTGAAACGCGTTGCGGGTTTTGGCTACTTAATACTTCTATCGCATCGTTGTAGTCACGGCACACTACTAGGCGACGATGCTCAAATGCTTGACGACCTACTTGTAAAGTGTGTGTGACATCCGCTAGGCTGATTTTTGGATGTTCCTGGAGGTGCGTTAGTAGATTAGCTGTGGCTGTTTCTAGGGCTGTGCTGGTTTTGGCTGATAGCAGTAATAATTGCCAGGGGCGAGATGTACTGGAGTTTTCAACTACTGGGGCTTGTTCTAAGATGACATGGGCATTTGTACCGCCAATTCCAAAGGAACTGACTCCAGCGCGGCGTGGTGTGCCGTTGGTTTGCCACGGTAATAATTTAGTGTTGACGTAGAAGGGGCTGTTGGAGAAGTCTATTTCTGGGTTGGGTTGTTCAAAGTGTAAGCTGGGTGGTATTTGCTGATTTTTCAGGGCTAGGACTGTTTTGATTAATCCTGCCACTCCTGCTGCTGTGTTTAAATGTCCGATGTTGGTTTTTACTGATGCGATCGCACAAAATCGCTTTTCTTTGGTACTAGTACGAAAAGCCTGTGTCAAAGCCTTGATTTCAATGGGATCTCCTAACACAGTTCCAGTACCATGAGTTTCTACATAGGCGATCGTCTCAGGTTCTACTCCAGCTAAGGCAAGCGCTTCTAAAATGACTTCCCTTTGACCGTCCACACTGGGCGCTGTATATCCCACCTTTAAGGAACCATCATTATTAACAGCCGAACCTTTGATTACTGCATAAATCAAATCACCATCAGCAATGGCATCCTCTAATCTTTTCAAAACTACTACACCCACACCATTACCGCCATTAGTTCCTTTAGCTTTGGCATCAAAAGCTCGGCAGTGTCCATCAGGAGAATGAATTCCCCCTTGTTGATATTGATAACCAGATTTTTGCAACATTTCTATGGAAACGCCACCAGCCAATGCCATATCACTTTCACCGTTGAGCAAACTTTGGCAAGCTAAATGAACAGCAACTAATGATGTTGAACAAGCAGTCTGAACATTGATGCTTGGCCCCTTCAGGTTTAACTTATAAGAAACTTGGGTGGGCAGAAAATCTTTGTCGTTTCCAATTAAAAGTTGAAAGCTGTCTGCTGATTCCATCAATTCCCGGTTGGGATATAAGTTAGAAAGTAAATAATGATTTGCAGCGACACCAGCGAAAAGACTAATTTGACCATTATAGGTTTGGGAGTTATAGCCAGCATTTTCTAAAGATTCCCAAACACACTCTAAGAAATGACGGTGTTGTGGGTCTGTAATTTCGGCTTCTCTAGGAGAAAAGCCAAAAAATGAAGCATCAAATAACTCTACATCTTCCAGTACACCACCTGCTTTGACGTAACTGGCTTGGTCTAGCAATGCTGGATCTATTCCAGCCGATATTAGTTCTTCATCTGTAAAGAAAGAAATAGATTCTACACCATCTCGGATATTTTGCCAAAAACTGTTAACATCTTTGGCTCCTGGAAAACGACCTGCCATACCAATGACAGCTATTTCTTCTTGAATATTTAAGTTGTCAATATTATTTAATATATTCATAAATAAAACCTTTTAATTTATTCAAAAAGTTATCTTTTTTTAATTAAAATACATATATAGCATGTATTGTAATCTTTTTCTGTTAGTTAGTATTTACGTAATTTACTATTTGTTCTTTAGTAGACAAATAAAAATTATCATCTTTTAACGTAAGCACTTAAGAACAGTTAATCTTATCCAAACACTATGTCAATTTTTCATGAGATTCACTAAAATTTGACATTGACATTTTTGCAGCAATTTGGATTTGCTCATTTAAAACTTCATCAATATCTTTTTCTTTAGTTAACGGGTTGGCAATTACTGCACGTAGGGCAATAATAGGAATTTCTTCACCAAGGTTGGTAGTTGATTTGGTAGTCCGTGAAATAAAAGTATGACCAGTTTCGCGCTGGGTTTTCTGCAAGGATTCATTAAAATTATTGATTAGTTGATTGTCGGCTTTGGTCAACTGCTTGTTGGCAACCAACTTTCTTAATGGCTCTGGAATATAGCGATATAGAAGCAGATTAGTATCGGGTTGTGCTAACAACTCAAACTCAGGCATACTACAAATACGATTTGCCATATATTGAGTTTTCCTAATTCCTTCATCAATCAAAAATTCATATCCTTTAAGACCCAGCAAATTTAGCCCAGCATGTAAAAATAAAGCCATACCAGGTCGAGATCCTTCTAAAGCACGTTTACCTAAATCAAATGACCCTTTACGCATGGTATAACTAGCTTGCTTTTCGATTGCTGTGGCTATATAAGGATCGCGCAGAAAGAGCATACCAATGCCCATTGGTAGGTATAGTTGTTTATGCCCGTCAATAGTTACTGAATCAGCCCTTTCAATGCCAGCAAGTTTATGGCGATGTTGTTCAGAAAAAATGAGTGGCCCGCCCCAAGCAGCATCTACATGAAAATGAACATTAGCTTCTTGTGCAATCTCGGCAATCTCAAAAAGCGAGTCTACTCCTCCTGAGTCTGTAGTCCCAGCAACGCCCACAATCGCAATAATCAAAAGGTTTTGGGCGCGACACTCTTTAACAGTTTCATTCAGCGCTTGTATATTAACTCGATTGTTATTGTGAGTGGGGATTCTAATTAAACTCTGCGTACCAATATTCATCAAATCGGCAGCTTTATCAAACGAGAAATGCATCAACTCAGAGCCAATAATCACTGCTCCTTTGTAGCCGTAAAAATCTAAAGCTGCGGTTAAACCTTCTTTTTCTACACCAAGAAATTCATCTTTCGCTCCCAAAGAAGCATTTCGGGCGCACCAAAGCGCTGTGATATTTGCCACTGTCCCACCAGAAACCAGAATTCCTAGTGTACTCAAGTTATTTTGAATATGCTGAGTGTAGAAATTATCAGAAAAGTTGTAGATTTGTCGATGCAACATCGCCAAAGCTTCCCTTTCACAGAAACTTAGGGATTTAGCAGTTTCTATTTTGACAGCATTTTGGTTCATTGCCGTCATCAATTTTGCCAGAGGGCGCACGAAAGAAGGAAGCGCCGAGGTCATATGACCGATAAATCGTGGTGAGGATGTATGGATTGAATGAGCAACAACATTGTTGCTTAAGCTTTTGAGATAGGTTTCAACATTAACAGGCTCAGGAGGGATTTGACTATCCGAAAAGCTTTCTAATAAATAATTTAAATCAACGCGTGTATTGGCATCAGATGTGCTTAAAAAATCTTGAGATAAGCTATTAATTAGTTTATCTATTTCTTCCTCAATAGATATCGCTTGATTCGATGAAGCAAATAGTTGCATCACTTTCCCTTCAAGATCATCATCTAATATTTGCTTATTTTCAAGAAAGTAATTTTGGCTGGAAATTTCTTGTTTACTTAATGTCATCTTGCATCCTTGAATATTTTTTTTAGTTCATTATTATGATGAAACACCCTTCTGCTTTGTGGCTGCTCGATGTTCTTTCCTAGCTTGTTTGCGTTGCTGTACTGAAGCGGTTATGCTTTCAGGGCGATGAGAATGTTGTGTAAAAGATGGTTGTTCGCTTGACTCTCGAATCAGATATTTAGCTAAGTGACTGATGGTAGGATACTGAAACATTTCAATCATAGAAAAGTCTCGCTGAAATGTTTTTTGCAATTTGCTATGAACTTGAACCAAGAGCAACGAATGACCACCCAGTTCAAAGAAGTTATCATGAATTCCTATATTTTCAACTTGAAGCACTTCTTGCCAAATATGAGCAATAGTTTTTTCTACCTCAGTTTGGGGTGGCTGATAAACTACTTGCAATTGGGGACGTGCGGTATCAGGTGCAGGTAAAGCTTTGCGATCAACCTTGCCATTAGGTGTCAGTGGCAGTGTTTCTAGGAATACAAAAGCCGATGGTACCATATAGTTTGGTAACTTCGACTCTAAAAAGCCTCGCAGTTCAGTAATCGTTGGTGTTTGCTCTGTGTGCGTGACTATATAAGCTACTAAACTTTGAGCATCTGCGATCGCAACTACAGTTTCGCGCACTGCTGGGTGTTGACTAATAAATGCTTCAATATCTCCAAGTTCAACGCGGAAACCACGAATCTTTACCTGATAATCAATACGTCCCAGGTATTCAATCTCTCCATTGGCTAAATAGCGTCCCAAATCGCCTGTTTTGTATAAACGCGCTGCTGAGTTATTACTAAATGGGTTCGGGATAAATTTTTCATTGGTAAGTTCCAGACGGTTTAAATAGCCTCGTGCCAGTCCTTCGCCACCTATATGCAATTCGCCTGCTATGCCTACAGGAACTAACTGGCTGTATTGATCTAAGATGTAAATTTGCGTGTTAGCAATTGGATGACTAATGGCTACGACTTTGCTATCAGTTTCTATCAAATATCCTGCTGACCAAACAGTGGTTTCGGTGGGGCCATACATGTGCCATAGTGAGTTACACCGTTGTCGTAATTGATTGGCTAGTTGTGCGGGTAAGGCTTCTCCACCACAGAGGATTTTTAATTGATCGTTACCATCCCAGCCTGATGCTAGAAGTAACTGCCAAGTCGCTGGTGTGGCTTGCATGACTGTAGCTTTTGAATCAGCCAATATTGCTGACAACTGCGTTCCGTCCGAGGCTACTTTCCGACTGACAACTACTAAGCGACCACCTACTATGATTGGCAGGAAAAGCTCTAATATTGCCATATCAAAAGAATAGGTAGTAATTCCTAGTATGGTATCTTTTTCGGTAAATCCTGGAGTTTGCTTCATCGCCAACAAAAAGTTGCTCAAAGCTCTGTGGGGAATTTGTACGCCTTTTGGTTGACCTGTGGAACCAGAAGTATAAATGATGTAGGCCAGGTTTTCAGTAGTTAGCTGACAAAACAAATTTTCTTTACTTTGTTGTGCGATCGCTGTTCGCGCAGCGTCTCCAAAAGAAGCTGTGATGTTGACATTCGCCTGCCAATCAGTATCTAAGCAAATGACTTGAGCTTTGTGTTGGAGTATTGCTGACAAGAGCGAAGCTTGAGTCAGCAATAATGGCACTTGAGCATTTTCTAGGATAAAAGCTAATCGTTCTTTGGGATATGCTGGATCTAGAGGTACATAAGTACCACCAGCTTTGAGGATGGCTAATAATCCGATGAGCATAGAGAGCGATCGCTCTACACAAATCCCCACCAATACTTCTGGTTTGACTCCCATTAAACGCAAATAATGCGCCAATTGGTTAGCTCTTGCGTTCAATTCTTGATAAGTTAACTGCTCCGATTCAAACACCACTGCTACTGCATCAGGTGTGCGTTCTACTTGCGCTTCAAATAACTGATGAATACACAGAAGTTGAGCATACTCAACTTCTGTATCATTCCACTCTAACAGCAATTGATTTTTTTCTTGTGCAGTCAGTAATGACAATTCTCGAAGTTGCTGTTCGGGATTAGCAACCATACTTTCTAATAAAGTCTTTAAATGTCCTAATACCCTATTAATCGTTGCACTATCAAAACGACGGGTATCATACCCAATCGACAGTAATAAATCTGAACCTGGATATACCTGTAGAGTCAGAGGAGAATTCGTCTTTTCAAATATCCGAGCTTCACCTATTTCCAAGCTTTCAGCTAGCTTTTCTTTAGTGTCATCTACTAAATAGTTATTAAAAGATAAAAGACTCTCAAATAGTGGCAACCCACGAGGGATTTGACTCCATTGTTGAATCTGTATCAGTGGACTATACTCGTACTGACGCATTTCTACTTCTTGAATTTGAAGCTTTTTCAACCAAGATATAAGGAAAGCATTACTATCTACTTGTACTCGTAGTGGCAATGTGTTGGCGAAAAGTCCCATCATGGACTCTGCTTCTGCCAGTTCAATAGGTCGGCCTGAAGATGTGGCTCCAAAAACTATATTTGACTCACCACTATAGCGGCTTAAAAGTATAGCCCAAGCTCCTTTGACTAGGATGTTTAAAGTCAGGTGATACTTTCGGGTCAGGGAATTCAAGGCATCTGTCGTTGTTACCGAGAGTAAGGTTTGTTGACAGTCATGATCTTCGTTTTCGCTAAACAAAGTATTGGCAGCTTTGTCTATCATTAGTGGTGTCGGTACTGTAAATCCTCTAAGCGTCTTGCGCCAGTAAATTTCAGCCTTTGATATATCTTGTTGCTGTAGCCAAGAAATGTATTCTCTAAAAGGACGAGGGTATTCTAAATGTAAATCCTGACCTTTGCAAAAGGCATTATAGAATTCATAGAATTCTTTCCATAGCCATGTTAAAGACCACCCTTCCATCAATATATGGTGATAGCTGAAGACAAATTGATAAGCGTTATCAGCTACCTGAATTAATGCCAAATGCATCAGTGGAACCTGAGAAAGTGTAAAGCCTCGTTTGCGATCTGCTGCTAAAAAAACTTCTAACTGCTTTTCTTGTTCCGGCAAAGAAAGTTCGCGCCAGTCTTGAAAATCCCAAGGCAAATCTACTTGTCGATACACCACTTGATATGGCTTATCAAGATTTTCCCAGTAGAAAGAGGTACGCAAAATCGGATGCCGATCTAAAACTCGCTGCCATGCTTTGTGGAAAGCTGGAACATCAACTTGAGTTTGTAAGGCATAGCAAAACTGCTCAAAATACATCCCCGAATTAGGTGTAACCAGCGTGTGAAAAAGCATACCCTGCTGTAAGGGTGAAAGTTCGTATATATCTTCAATATTATTTTGGTTCATGGAAAATTCCTCCTATATCACTGACCAATCTGAGCCAGCAAGTTACTCAAATTTTCTTGATTGATGTTTGCTGCCGAAAAGTCTGAAGGGGTATACTCTACTGTTTCTAGGGAGCGAGAATGGGTGATGAGAGACTTAAGCGCTTCTACAAAACTATGAGATAGTTTCTCTATAGTCTCGTGTCGATGCACATTCGTGCTATAGCTAAATTCCAGTCTCAATTGACTTTCTTTATTAACCCATGCGGTCATGCCTAGCAAATGAGAACTAGTTCCTTTTGGACTGTACGCTGATCCAGTGGATTGTTCAGTCAGTCTGAGCATAGAAGATTGATCAAAGCTTTTACTAAATTGACCAAGGTAGAGAAAAAACACTTCTGCTTGAGGAAGCGATCGCATTTTCTCTGTAAGTGTTGTATCCTCGCTCAGGTAGCGTAGCGCTCCATGATCAATGGTTCTACTAGAAATGCATCGAAACTGCTCTTTTACGGCTTTCAATGCCTCCCCTGGATTCTCAGCCCCCTCTAAATCCAAAAGCACAGGATAAAGAGTAGTGAGCCAACCCACTGTCCGTGATATATCCACATTATCTATAGTAGTATTTGCGTCCCGCGCATCTTCTTCGGTATTAAAAAGTAGCGATTTTATGCCTGTCCATTCTGTAAAAGCTTGTACAAGAGCAGTAAGTAGAACTTCTTGTGTATTAGTTCGATAGACTGCTAGAACCTCTTGAAGTAATGCCTGAGTTTCTATTTCGCTTAACGCTACTGAGACACTTTGAACTGATGCTACCGTGTTAATGCCTCCAGGATAATCTATCGGTAAGGGGGAAACCTGCTGATAACGTTCGCTGAGACAGGAATTTAGGCTTTTGTGCAGCTCTGCTGATTGAGCGTATTCCTTTAGTCGCTCAGACCACTGTTTGAAAGAGGTTGTTTTCTGGGGCAGTTGAATTGCTTTTCTAAGTCTAACCTGGTGATAAGCAGTCTCAAGATCCTCTAGTAAGATTCGCCAAGAGCCGAAATCCACTGCCAAGTGGTGGATGATGATTAGCAAGCGGCTTGATTTATTGACACCCAAATCAAAAAGCACACCCCGCACAATTGGTCCCTCTGATAGGTTCAAACTAGCTTGTAGTTCCGTGGCGGTTGCTTCCATCAAAGATTTTTGAATATCAGGTGAAAACGCTGATAAATCTTTATGTGTAAGATTCACCTGTTTTTCCAAGTCAGTGTTCACCTGCTGCCAGCCAGACTCAGAGGGGATAAACCGCAGGCGAAGTGCATCGTGGTGTGTGAATAAATACTGCCATGCTTGTTCAAACAAAGCCGGATCGAGAACTTGCATTACCTCTACAAAGAATGCCATGTTCCAGTGGTGTGGTTCTGATAAATTCTGTTCAAAGAACCAGTGCTGAATAGGCGTCAGAGGCAGCGAACCAGTTACTAAACCCTGCTCAGCTTGGACAACTCGCTTTGTACTTACCACCTCTGCCAGTTCGGCGATTGTCTGATGCTCAAACAATTGCTGAGGGGCAAGCCGATAACCTGCTTTCGCAGTTCTGGCGCTAACTTGAATGCCAAGGACGGAATCTCCCCCTAACTCAAAAAAGTTATCGTGAATACCTACTTGCTCAATTCCCAGGAGTTCTTGCCAGATATTGGCAATGGTTTGCTCTAGATCATTTGTAGGAGCAACATAGTCATTATCTAAATTAGGTCTTAAATAAAGTGAAGCAGAACTGGCTTTTTCTGCAAGTTGATTACCTGGACTAAATTCAAGTTTAATCCATCTTTTGATACTAACTTGTAAGTCTACTGTTGATGTGATTACCTGACTAAATTTTCTCACAGATAAGGCACGTTTAAAAACCTCTAATCCTTCTTGCCTTGTCATCATTGAATCGGCATCTTTGGCTAAGGTTACTGATTCCGAGGATTCTTGAGTAATCCAATTGCCATAATTGATACTCTGCCAAGGGATAAGGCTTGTTTGGTTATGTTTATGTACAAAAGCATCAGTAAATAGATGCACTGCTGGATAGGCAGCCATGCCCATTACCCCCAAAACAGATGCTAATGAGGATATGATGACGCAGAAGTCAAGCTGTTTTTCTTGTAAGATATTTTCTAATACAAATAATCCATAGCTTGTTGTTCTGAATTGACTTTCACACTCAGTTTTACTGATCTGTTGAACAGTGCTAAATAACTTTATGCCTGCTGCATGGATTACACCATGAATCTGACCAAAGCGGTTTGATGCTTGAGTCATTACTGCTTGCATTTGTTCGAGATTAGCAACATCAGCGCGGCAAATTAGAACTTCAGTACCTAATCTTTCTAATGCTTTTACTTTCTGAATTTTGCAACTTATCTCATCGTTTTCATCATGATTCGCTAGCCATTGCGACCACTCTTGTTTTGCAGGAAAACTGGAACGCCCTGTAATAATTAACTTGGCGTGTGCTGTTTGGGCGAGATATTCTGCCAGCACCAAGCCAATATCTCCCAAACCACCAATAATTAAGTACACTCCTTCATCTCTGATGGGAATTGTTTCTTGATTTGGCTCCTCAATTTGTATTGGTTCAAAAGTTTGTACCCATCGATGTTTGCCACGATAGGCAATCATATTCTCAGATGTTGTTTGAGTTAGTTCTGCTACAAGTTTGTCTATGAGTTGATTTTTTTCGGGTGTTCTTGATTCAGGAATAACAACATCAACATTACGACAGGTGATATGGGGATACTCTTGGGGAATGACTTTACAAATTCCCATGATAGTTGCCTTTTCTGGACACAACTTTTCATCGCCGTTTACCTCTTGCACATTGTTGGTAACAACCAGAATTTGCAAATCATCGGTAACTTCTTGTCTTCCTAACGCCTGCGCTAGGAAAAGTAGACTATAAAAACCATTATTTTGACATTCTTCAAAGAACTGATGGGATGATTCTGGTTGTGTGTTGGGGATGAGACTCCAAAAATGAGCGATATGCCATCCGACACGCTCCGCGATCGCATTTGGTTTAAAATCCCATAGTTCCTTCAGCAAAGCATCATAGTCACTACTAGCTTGCGGATTAATTGCGTAGGAGCGTTGGCGCAGCCTGTCCGTAGGACATTCGCCTAGTTGTGTAAACTGCTCTCCAACAGTCACACTAATCACATTATGCCCTGCTAATTCCAACTGTTTGACAACTTGTAAACCTACTCCAGCAGTATCAATAAAGACTAAATAATTTAATTTTTGTGCTGATTTCGCTACTATATGTGCAGAACGTTTCCAGCAAGGAATGTAAAACCAGTCAGCAATATCCGGTTTTTTCTGTAATGGTTGTGGCGATGGCATTGCCAAATTCGCTTCAGGATTAGCATCAACCCAGTAACGCTGACGTTCAAAAGGATACGTCGGTAAGGGGATGCGATTCCTGTAAAAAGCTGGAACATAAAAACCAGACCAATCTACTTTTACCCCCGCCAACCAAAGGCGTCCCAATGTATTCATTAAAAAGGCGACATCTGACTGTTGCTCATAGAAATGGCGTAGGGAAGGGAGCATCACTGATTTGGCTCTGTCATCACTTTCTAGACATTGCAGGGCAAAACTGCTCAATGCCTGACCGGGGCCAACTTCCAATAAAATCGGATGATCTTTTTTCCACAACTCTTGCACCCCCGAAGCAAAGCGTACTGCTTGGCACAAATGCTTCACCCAATAATTGGGATCTGTTGCTTGTTCAGCTGTAATCCAAGTACCTGTGACGTTGGATAAATAGGGGATTTTTGGGGGTTTAAGAGTGAATGTTTGCACTAAATCGTGAAAAGTCGGTGCGATCGCTTCCATCATCACAGAATGAAAAGCATGAGAACTCTGTAAACGCTTTCCAACTAAACCCTGTGTACTCAATTGTCGTTCCAATTCTTCTATAGCATCTGTGGAACCTGCAATCACACACAAGGATGACCCGTTAATTGCAGACATAGAAAGTTGATCGTTCAACAGAGGTTGTATTTCATTCTCCGAAAGAGCGATCGCCAACATTGCCCCTGACGGCAACTCTTGAATCATTTGCGCTCTTTTAGCTACCAGGGTTAAAGCATCTTCCAAAGATAAAACTTCCGCCAGACACGCTGCTACATATTCACCGATGCTGTAGCCAATCATTGCCGAAGGACGAATTCCCCAAGATATCCACAACTGAGCTAAAGCGTATTCAATGACGAAAATAGCTGGTTGGGTGAGAAAAGTTTGATTCAGCTTTTGAGTTGCGACATCTGCCTGTTCCGTTCCCCGACCTAACATTTTTCGCAAATCTAGCCCAGCAGAGAGAGTGCTTGATTTATTTCCATTCCCAGTGTTTCTACTGGGATACAGGACATCTCGCAAATCTAGACCAAGATGGGGTTTGAGGAATTCGCAACATTGGTCAACACAGGCGCAAAATGTTGGCTCAGTTTGGTAAAGTTCAAGAGCCATATCAACGTAATGAGTTCCTAGTCCAGAAAACATGAAGGCAACAGAGCGTTCCTGAGTTTTCTGAGTAGTGGTGATAACTCGCTTAGAATCTTGAAGTGCGTTGACAGCATCTTCAAGATCCCGACAGACAACAGCACGCCGATAGTCGAAAGTTCTGCGCCCAACCTGCAATGTGTAAGCTGCATCAGGGAGGTTTAAATCGGGATGTTCTTGCAAGTAATTAACTAGATTTGTTGTAGCCGTTTCCAGTGCTGAACTGGTTTTGGCAGATAACATCAATAATTGCCAAGGGCGAGAGGAGCTGGAAGTTTTCACCATTGGGGCTTCTTCGAGAATCACATGGGCATTGGTTCCTCCTAGCCCAAAGGAACTAACTCCCGCACGTCGGGGAGTGCCATTAGTTTGCCATTCAGTAAGTGTGGTATTGACGTAGAAAGGACTATTGGCAAAGTCAATTTCGGGATTAGGCGCAGTAAAGTGTAAGCTGGGAGGTATTTGTTTGTGTTTGAGTGCCAGTACGGTTTTGATTAATCCCGTCACACCAGCAGCAGTGTCCAAATGCCCAATATTGGTTTTCACCGAACCAATAGCGCAGAATCCTTTATTTTGGGTACTAGCGCGAAAAGCTTGCGTCAGGGCAGCAATTTCAATGGGATCTCCTAAGGCTGTTCCTGTACCGTGAGTTTCAACATAAGTGATGGTTTCCGGTTCTACTTCGGCTACTATTTGGGCTGTTCTAATTACTTTTGCTTGGGTATCGATACGGGGTGCTGTGTAGCTGACTTTGAATGAACCATCGTTATTGCTCGCTGATCCTTTGATTACAGCATGAATGCGATCGCGATCTTTCAAAGCATCTTTTAATCGCTTCAAAACCACAATACCCACACCCTCACCGCCCACAGAACCCTGTGCTGTAGCATCAAATGCACGGCAATGTCCATCGGGAGACGATATTCCCCCTTCTGTATACATATATCCCTGTTTTCTTGTGGCACTGATAGCAACGCCACCAGCTAAAGCGATATCACATTCACCATTGAGTAAGCTCTGGCAAGCCAAGTGGACAGCAACTAATGAAGTTGAGCAAGCAGTTTGCACAGCATAACTAGGCCCTTCTAAATTAAGTTTGTAAGAGACGCGCGTGGTTAGGAAATCTTTATTACCTGCGATTAAGAGTTGCTGAGGATCAATAGAGTTGATAATATTTTGATTTAGATAAATATTTAGTAAATAGGTGTTTAAACTAGATCCAGCATAAACACCAATAGTACCTTTATAAGTTTGTGAATCATATCCAGCACTTTCCAGAGCTGACCAAGCACACTCTAGAAAAATTCTGTGTTGTGGATCGGTAATTTCTGCTTCTCTGGGATTAAAGCCAAAGAATGAAGCATCAAATAATTCTGCATCTTCTAATGCAGCGTGTGCTTTCACATAGTTAGGGTCATTTAATATCGATGAACTGATACCTGACGATAATAATTCTTCATCACTGAAAAAAGAAATTGATTCTCTACCATTTTGGAGATTATCCCAGAATTCATCAATATTTTTGGCTCCAGGAAATCGCCCTGTTAAACCGATAATCGCTATTTCTGAGCCATTTATGTAATTTGATACTGTTGAATTATTCATAATTATACTTAGTCATTAAATATTTTAAATAGATTTAAGTTGTTGCAGACGCTTTCTTTGTTGAGCTTTGCCATCTGCAATTTTTTCAGTGATCATCTCTGTCACATAAGATGATATTTGTTGATTTTTGTCTTGATTAAAAGAATTTGCTAAAGAGTTTATAGTTGGATATCTAAACAGGTCGAGTACAGATAAATCAATCTGAAATATTTCACGTAATTTGCTATGAACCTGAATCAAAAGCAATGAATAACCACCAAGTTCAAAGAAGTTATCATAAATTCCTACGTCTTCAATTTGAAGTATGTTTTGCCAAATATCAGCAATAGTTTGTTCGACTTCTGTTTGGGGTGGCTGATAAACCGCTTCCAATTGTGGACGTACTGTATCAGGTGCTTTTAGTGCTTTGCGATCGACTTTACCATTCGGTGTTAATGGTAGAGTCTCTAGCAATACAAAAGCTGCTGGCACCATGTAATTTGGTAGCTTTGACTCCAAGAAGTGACGCAGTTGAGAAATTACCAGTGTTTGTTCTGCTTGTAGGACTACATAAGCTACTAAACTTTGAGCATCTGCGGCCACAACTACAGTTTCGCGCACTGCTGGGTATTCGTTAATCAGTGCTTCAATTTCTCCGAGTTCGATGCGGAAACCACGGATTTTAATCTGATAGTCAGTCCGACCAATATACTCAATCTCTCCATTGGCTAAATAGCGTGCCAAATCGCCTGTTTTATACAAGCGTGTTGCTGAGTTATCGCTAAAGGGGTTGGGAATAAATTTTTCTGCTGTCAAGTCGGGACGGTTGAAATAACCTCGACCCACGCCCACACCACCGATATATAATTCACCTGATACGCCGATGGGTACAGGATTGAGATCGCAATCCAGCAGATAAATTTGGATATTGGCAATTGGGCGTCCGATAGGAACTGTGTTTTGGTTGGTGATACTATCTTGACACTGCCAAAAAGTGACATCTACAGCCGCTTCCGTTGGTCCATAGAGATTGTGCAGTTGGGCATTCAATCGATTGAAGAAGCGTTGTTGTAGTTGTACTGGTAAGGCTTCACCACTGACTATCACCCGTTGCAGACAGTTAGATATTTCCAGATTTTCAGCTTCGAGAAATAGTTGCAGCATTGATGGGACAAAATGAATGGTGGTTATTTGCTGCTGTGTAATTATGTTTATTAAATAATTCGGATCTCGATGTCCTTCTGGTTGTGCTACTACTAACCGCGCACCAGTTATCAATGGCCAGAAGAATTCCCAGACTGAAACATCGAAGCTGAATGGGGTCTTTTGTAAAACTCGATCTGTGGTTGTGAGTTGGTATTTGTCTTGCATCCACAGGAGGCGGTTACAGATTCCTCTGTGGGTATTCATCGCTCCTTTAGGTTGGCCTGTGGAGCCGGAGGTGTAGATGATGTAAGCTAGGTTGTCGCTACTGAGATGGTCATCTGGGTTTTCTTTGCTGTGTTGGGCAATTAGTTCCCAGTCGCTATTAAGGCAAATTATTTGAGCGTTGTGGGTTGGAAGAGTTTCTACTAGCTGCTGTTGTGTTAATAAGACTCTTGGTTGCGAATCTTCTAACATGTAGGCTAGGCGTTCTTTGGGGTAACTAGGGTCTAGGGGTACGTATGCACCGCCTGCTTTGAGGATGGCTAATAGTCCGATGACCATAGAGAGCGATCGCTCTACACAAATCCCTACCATAACTTCTGATCCGACACCCATCTGTTGTAAGTGATGAGCTAGTTGGTTTGCCCGTGCGTTTAGCTCTGAGTAGCTAAGTTGCTGGTTTTCACAAACCACGGCGATGTTGTCAGGGGTGCGATCGCACTGTGATTCAAACCAGTGGTGTATGCATTGGTGTTGTGGGGCAGCAGTTTTTGTGTTGTTGAATTCAACTAAAATTTGCTCTCGCTCTTTCGGGCTGAGGATGTCGAAAGAAGCGATCGCTCCAGAAGGATTCTTGACAACGCTGGCTAACAAAGTCTCAAATTGACCCGCTAGACGTTGGATATCTTCCACTGCAAAGACGTTAGCATCGTAGTGAAATTCGTAGCTCAGAGATTCATCCCAACGAACACAGCAGAGTTTCACTTTGAATCTGTCAACACAAGTATACTGCTTGGAAATAGAAAAGGAGACATTGCCTACAGAATATTTAGCATCCCGCTCCTCAAACTCGAAACCAATAGGAAAAAATGATAACTCTATTCCATTGCTGATGGATTCAACATTCTGTTCCCAAGTAAAATACTCCTGCCATTCAGAGAGTTTACTGATTGATTCGTCAACCTGTTTCAACATCTCGTTGAATCGGAGATTTTCTGCCAAATGGCAATGAAGCGGTAAATATTTCGCAAATAGCCCTAATGCTTCCTCTAGTCCCTCATACGTCCGTCCATCGCAAGCAATACCAACAATTACGTCTAACTGTCCGGTGATGCGTCCAATCAAAATCTGCCAACAAGCCAGGAATAAGATAGAAATTGAAGTATTATACGTCCGTGCTGTCGCTTCAATATTCAGCGCCAGTTCTGGATTAATTGTCTGGGTTATAAATTTAGGTGTAAACTCCTGCTTTTTGGCAGGTTGATGTTCAAAAGGAAATTTTAAAGTAAAAATAGCAGAAATTTCTTGTTGACACCAATACTCTTTTCCTAATTCAGTCTCCTTGGACTCAATTAATTCATTGAAAATCTCGGAAACATCAGCGTACTGTATTGGTTCATCTAATAGCGGTTTCCCTTGCAAGTAAGCTGCATATGAATGGCTAAGTTCACGCACTAAATTATTGAGCGTTGCTGTATCCGCGCAAATGGCTGGCAAACTTAAGAACAGCAGATAATGAGACAATGACAGTTCAACCAAAGTTATATGCAACAGTGGCGTGTGCCCCAAGTCAAAATGCTGATTGCTAATTTCATCAAAAAGCGTTTCTATCTTCGCGTTTTTTTCTTGCGGATTTAGATCTTTCAAATTGTGATACTGTAGCGACAGTATGGTGCTATCAGCAATAACCTGAATTGGGAGTATCATTTCAGGCAGACAATGAAATTTGGTGCGAAGAATCTCATGTCGATTGACTACATCTTGTAGAGCCATCTTTAAATTTGTTGTATCAAGATTTCCCTCAATCTTAATAGCACATTGGGCACGATAAGTTTGATTATGGTCAGTCTGCTGTAACAACCATAGATGCTTTTGCTGCGGAGAGAGTCGATAACCTTCAACAATTTCCTTTTGCACGTCTCTACCTCGGATATTCTAATTTATTAATGACTCATTTCTGGCATTCAAGCTCTTTTTATTGTTGGCGTCAATACTATTCATAATTCAAATTCTTTGTTCACTAACTTTACGCTTTATGTTTTTAAATTTTTGGAGGCGAGTTTCCTTTAGTTCTTTTTCTTTAGCGATCTGTTGTTGCCTATCTGCGTCAGCAAGAACTTCTTCTAGGGCATTGAGTTTGATTTCGGGTTGTGCAACAACAGTACGCACAAGTGTTTCAAAATGTCCTAGCATCCGGGTCATGCTAGAAGCGTTAAATATCTCTGTGTTATACTCCAACTCCGCAATCAGGCCTTGTTCTGTATCTGTAAGGTTCACAAGCAAGTCAAACTTCGCTGTCCCGGTATCGGGATTCAACAGGCTTACAGTCAGATCCGAAAGCTCCAAGGGTGGTAGTGGGGCTTGGAAAACAAACTTGACCTGAAATAGCGGCATAAGGTCTAGAGTCCGCTTGGGCTTGAGAACATCTACCAGTTTCTCAAATGGCAGATGTTGGTGAGCATAAGCACCTAATGTCATTTCTCGCACCCGTCCCAGCAACTGTTGAAAAGTGGGATTGCCTGATAAGTCTGTGCGTAACACCAGTTGATTGACAAAAAATCCAATCAAACCTTCAATTTCAGCTCGGTCACGGTTGGCAATATCAGTACCTACAACTATGTCATCCTGGCTCGCGTACCAATGCAGTAAAGTCTTAAAAGTGGCTAGCAGTGTCATAAACAATGTGACTCCTTTCTGCTGACTTAAGACCTTAAGGTTTCTTGCAAGATCCGGGGGTAATGTTAGATATTCCCTGGCTCCCTGAAAAGTTTGAACTGTAGGTCGGGGACGGTCGATGGGCAGTCGCAACACGGGCAAGCTGTCAAGCTGTTGCTTCCAATAGGAAAGCTGGGTCTCTAATACTTCCCCTTGCAACCATTGCCGCTGCCAAGCTGCAAAGTCTACGTATTGGATCGGCAATTCAGCTAACGGTGAGGGTTGCTCATTACAGAAGGCTTGATAAAGTGTTGCTAACTCATTTACCAGCACGCCCAGTGACCAACCATCAGAGGCAATGTGGTGCATGGTCAGTAGTATTATGTGCTCTTGTTCACCAAGGCGTAGTAGTTTCACCCGCAGCATTAGGTCACTTTTGAGGTCAAACGGTTGTTGTGCTTCTTTATCTGCCAGTTGCCTAACTTCAACTTCTTTTTGATTTGAAGGTAATTCACTGATGTCAAATACAGGCAACAGTAGCGGTATTGCTGATGAGATAACTGTTACGGGTTGTCCTTCTACGGTCTGGAAATTCGTTCGCAAAGCTTCGTGACGGCGCAGAATTTCGTTGAAACTTTGTTGTAGTGCTCCTATGTTCAATTGTCCCTCTAAGCGAACAGCCGCAGGCATGTTGTAGAAAGGATTGTTTGGCTGTAACTGAGCGAGCAACCACAGTCGCTGTTGTGCAAAAGATAAAAGTAACTCTTCCGACCGTGAAATCTGCTCAATGGGCGGTGCTTCTAGTCCTAAACCTGTCTTAGTAGCTGTTTCAATGTCCAGGGCGAACTCTGCTATTGTAGGCTTCTCAAACAGGCGACTCAAGGGAAGCTCTACATAAAAAACTTGCCGCACTTGGGAAATGACACGAGTCGCTAGAAGGGAATGTCCTCCCAACTCGAAAAAGTTGTTGTGAATGCCTACTTTCTCAATAGCAAGAACCTCTGCCCATATTCCAGCTAGCATTTCTTCGATGGGGGTAGAGGGAGCTACAAAGTTGACTTCGGACTGAAGTTTTGTAAAACCAAATGCTGACAGCGATCGCCTGTCTACCTTGCCATTAGGCGTCAAAGGCAGTGTCTCTAACGTTACGAAAGCAGAGGGAACCATGTATTCAGGTAGTTTTTTCTGTAAAAAGCTGCGTAGCTGTGGCACCAATTCACGCTCAAATTTCGCCTTCAGAGGATTATTGGCATAAAAAGTCCAAGGTTTAGGGCGAACTGTTTCACCAACGAAAGCAGGAATTATTTGTTTTAATCCTCCTGCCCTTGGGCACCGCGTCAAGAGTACATCGTAACTGCCATCTACAGCAGCACTTGCCCAACTAATGTCGATAGCATAAGGTAATTCGCCCTTCAAAGTCCATAGGTCTTCTGGATTTACAGCAGATCCAGTATCAAGTGACTCTAAGGCTTGCTTGATATCTCTTACTGTGTCATATCCACAGTCACTGGCAAGCAGTTCTACTGTTTTTACTTCTGCCAACAGACGCGCATTTGGCACACGTCGTAGCCCAAGTATCTCAGGCTTTGTTGATTCTAGCAACTGGCGGACAGAAGTTACTGTTAACTCTTGCTCCTGCCAATCCAGCCAAGGAAACTCCTGAGCGAAATTTACTTCAGCTTTTATATGGAGAATCACATCATAGCGAAACTTAGTAAGCTCATTTTGATGATAACCACGCTTAGGATAAATCTGGACGTGACTGATTTTCGGGAGATGTTGCTTCAAAGCGATGAAGAATGCTGGATCAATCACCAATTCTTTTTCTTGGGCAATGCTTTGTTTCACCCGCTGCTGCAACTGGGTTCTAGAAAGAAAGGAGGGTGCACGATACAGATGAACTGAGCTATGGAAAGCCTCTAGAAGTGGCAAGTTACGTACATCTCCGATAAAAATAAAGCCTCCTGCCTGCACACGAGCTACAGCGCCTTCCAATACGCGAAGCAGATAATTAATGCTAGGAAAGTACTGAACCACAGAGTTGAGGATAACTGCATTGAATGTTTCCGCTTCAATTCCCTCAAATTGGTCTGCCTCTTTTTGGCAAAGAGTAACTTGTCTCAGCTGCGGCTTCTCCATATTCAACTGCTGTTGAATATAGTCTAAAGCTTCTTGCGAAAAGTCTGTGCCCAAGTATTGGGTGCACTGGGAAGCGATTTTAAATAGCAGTAGACCTGTACCACAACCAATCTCCAGTACACGGGTTGGTTTAAAGGTAAGTATGCGCTCTACTGTATGCTCCACCCACTCGTGCATTTCCTCAACGGGAATAGGCTGACCCGTATAGCTGCTATTCCAGCCAATCAAATTGAATTTTGGGTCATGATGCACAGAGGTTTTGCTGTAATTTTCATCCCAGACAAGCTTCCATTGCAAAACCTGCTCGTCATAACTGGATGCCCCTGGTACTAACTCTTCTAAGCTCTGGTTTTGTAAATTTTGAATTACATAGGCTACTAAGGACTTGTTGCCCGATTGATCCTCTTGTGCTAACACCACAGCCTGCTCTACCCCTGGGTGTTGATTCAATAACGCTTCAATTTCTCCGAGTTCAATACGGAAGCCACGGACTTTCACCTGATGGTCAATTCGCCCCAAAAACTCTATATTTCCGTTAGATCGATAACGAGCCAAGTCTCCCGTTTTGTACAATCTTGCTCCCAGCTTGTTACCGTTCGTCGTTTGAGTAGCGTGTCCGTTAGAATCAGACATTCCCGTTCGCGGAGCGTCTGGGTAAGGATAAGAGTAAGGATTAGGAATAAACTTCTCGGCAGTCAACTCAGCTTGATTCAGATACCCTCTGGCTAGGCCTGCACCACCAATATACAACTCACCTGGTACACCTACAGGAACGGGTTGTAGATCTTGATCGAGCAAATAAATTTCTGTGTTCGCAATAGGACGACCTATAGGCGGGATATCGTTGGCTCCCTTATGCAACAAAGCAAAGGTTGAATAAGTTGTGTCTTCAGAGGGACCGTACAGGTTGAAAACTTGTTGAACATTATCTTGTTGATAAAGTTGTTGTACAAGTTTATTCTGAACTGGTTCACCAGCTAAGTTAATTATACGCACTGAGTCTGGAATACCGTCAACCCTTAGTAATTCTGCAATCACGCTGGGAACAGTATTAATGAGGGTTACCTGATTGGCTTGTGACGAGGTGGGTAAATATAGAGCATTCTCAACTAAGATGACCTTACCGCCACAGCCCAGGGGGACAAACATCTCAAAAACTGAAAGGTCAAAGCAAATGGAGGTTGATGCTAAAACTCCAGCTAATGCTTCAGTAGCAAAGAGCTTCTTCGCCCAATCTAAGAAGGCAATTGTGCTACGATGTTCGATCGCCACGCCCTTGGGTCTACCTGTAGAACCAGAAGTGTAGATCGTATATGCCAAGTTTTCATTTGTTGCATTATTAATGGGATTAAGAGAGCTCTGGTTGGCAATCTTCTCCCAATCGGTGTCCAAGCACACTGCCATAGCTGTGTGTTTTGGCAAAGTTGCAATTAACTTTTCTTGAGTTAACAGCACCGATATCTGGGTATCCTTTAATATAAAAGCTAACCGTGATTGTGGATATGCAGGATCTAGCGGTACATAAGCTCCACCAGCCTTGAGGATGCCCAATAGCCCGATGAGAATAGAGAGCGATCGTTCGACACAAATTCCCACCAAAATCTCTGGTCCGACACCTAGCGATCGCAGGTGGTGCGCCAATTGATTAGCCCGCCGATTCAGATCTTGGTACGTTAATTGTTCATCTTCAAAGATCACTGCCACAGAATCCGGTGATCGCTCCACCTGAGCCTCAAATAGCTCATGGATGCACTGGTTATGCAAGTAATCTGTTTTGGTGTTATTCCATTTCACCAGCAGTTGCTGCCGCTCCACCTTGGTCGAGATTGGCAATTCGGTGAGATGCAGATCAGGATCGGTGATGATGCTCTCTAGCAAGGTCTTATAATGTCCCAGCATCCGAGTTATCGTAGCTGCGTCGAACAGGTTGGAGTCATATTCCATACATCCTGTTAGTTCTTGCTCTGTATCTCTAAGGCTCAGAAACAAATCAAACTTCGCTGTTCCATTGTCTACCTCTAATGGAGTCATAGTCAAGTTTTCCAGCTCCAAGGGTGGCATTGGGGCATTTTGGAGAACAAACAAAATTTGAAACAGCGGTGTGCGACTCAAGTTTCGCTCTGGGTTAAGAACTTCCACCAGCTTTTCAAATGGCAAGTCCTGGTGGGCATAAGCCCCTAAGGTTACTTGGCGCACTTGTGCCAATAACTCTCGAAAAGTAGGGTTCCCAGAAACGTTGGTGCGTAACACCAAGCTATTGACAAAAAACCCAATCAACTGTTGGATCTCTAGACGATTGCGGTTAGCAATCACAGAACCAACAACGATTTCTTCTTGACCTGTGTATCGGTGCAACATCGTCTGAAATGCCGCCAGCAGGGTCATAAACAGCGTTGCATCTTCCTGCTGGCTTAAGGTCTTGAGTGCTTCAAGTAATAGATTGGGCAGCACAAAAAATTGCTTTGCACCCTTAAAGGTTTGTGCTGCTGACCGAGCTTTGTCGGTAGGTAGTTCTAAAGTAGGAAGATTTTTCAGATGCTGCTTCCAGTAAGCTAACTGATTTTCTAACACCTTTCCCTGTAACCACTGCCGCTGCCAAACAGCAAAATCGGCATACTGGATTGGCAGTTCTGATCGGGACGAGGGTTGCCCCTGAGCGAATACTGCGTAGAAATCAGCTAGTTCCCGGACGAGAACCCCCAGCGACCATCCATCGAAGACGATGTGGTGCATGATTAACAGCAAAACGTGTTCTGTTTCGGAAAACTGTATCAGTCTAGCTCGCAGTAAGACATCTTTGGTTAAGTCAAAAGCTTGTTGAGTTTCGGCAATTACCAGTTGCTGAATTACCGCTTTTTGATCAGATGCTGGCAATTCACACAAGTTCACCAATGGTAGCGTCACCCTTAAGGTTGGGGTGATGACTTGAATTAGTTGTCCTTCTACTCTCTGGATACTTGTGCGTAGAATTTCATGGCGACGCACAATTTCGTTGAAACTCTGTTCTAGTGCTGCCACATTTAGCAAACCCTTGAAGTTTACAGCTACAGGTTCGCTATAAAAAGCGTTATTCGGAGCAAATTCGTGCAGAAACCACAGCCGTTGTTGAGCAAAGGATAGGGGAGCAGGACTTATTTGGGAACGTTTTGAAATAACCTCTAATTGAGAGCGAGAGTCAACTTCACCGCGCAATCGCTTTGTGAGAAGTTTTTGTTGAGCGAGTGAAAGCTTCGATCGCCGTTTTAAAATTTCATCTTTTCTTGTTTCCATAATCCCCCCTATCAAACTACGATAACTAGCAGTACCTTCTAATCCATAATTTTGACCTTGACATATTCAGGAATAGGCTGGATTCGCGTTAAATCGTTTTCTAAAATCTCCAAGTCTCCATTTTTTTCAATTTCTTGAAAACCTGCAAATTTATAAGATATATACATCATTCGATTACGATTATTTGAAACAAACTCAGCCCGCAAATGAACATTATTATTCTTAGCCAATGTCATAATATGATTTAGCATAATTGTGCCGACACCTCTCGACATAACCCGACAAGACATCAGCAAAAGCTTCAGAGTCCATACGGACTCTGCACATTCTATAAGAGCTAGTCCAATTTTTCCATAGCTACCATATTTATCTTCTAAACTAGCAATTAGTATTTTATGCTGATTTGATTTTCGGAAATAATTCAATTCGTCATAGGAGTATGTATAACCAGTTGTATTTAATTGATTAGTTCTTAATGTTAACTCCTCAGCTCTTTGCAAATCATCTTCTTGAGCATTAGAGATAGTAAAAGTCATATTTAGTGTAGCTAAAAATTCGTCTTGAGTACCAATAAATTTTTTTTCCGAATTATTTCGTTCAATATCACTAATATACATTAATCTTCTCAGTTTTGAATCCTCTGTAATAAAACGAGGATTCATTTCTGGTTTATCTAAGATATTAGTTAAATCAGTTACATTAATACAATGTACTTCCGGAAGGGAAAAATTGACTTCTTCAAGTTCAAATAACTGGTCATCGATAAAGGCAAATACATCGATACCAATATTGAGCGACTTCGCAATTTCTTGAATAGAACTCGATTTTGAATTCCAATTGATTTGGGGATAGAAAAAATATTCGTGTAACCCAAACTCCTGGATTTTTGCCATTGCTTTGGCATAGTCATTTTTACTGGCAATAGACTGCAAAATACCTCGACTATCTAATGTTTTGATAATATCGATTATATCGGGGAACAGATAAACACAATCATCCTCTAACAAAACACCATCCCAAAGCGTGTTATCTAAATCCCAAACTACGCATTTGATAGTTTTTTTCTCGACTTGTTTATCGCTTGAGATTTCAGTGTTTGTGCTAATCATATTCTCACATCATTGCCAGTAAGTTTGGATAATTAACAGTGGAAGTAGGTTTTGATATGTACTCCTGATAACCGTAATCAGCGATGGTAATCTGTTGTATTTGTGTACTTCCTTCAATGATTTCCATAATTTTGGCATCTCGAAAATATCTAGCAACCGAATATTCTTTAGTACAACCATTAGCCCCGTGAATTTGTACGGCATAATTTGCGACTTTAGTTGCTGTTGTAGATGCAAAATATTTGGCAATTGAAGTCTCTGTGATGGAATTGGGATCGCCAATTTCTTTGAGATAGCCAGCTTGATAGCACAGTAATCTTGCTGCTTTCACATTAACTATCATCTCGGTAATCATTTGCCGAATTAATTGGTGTTCTTTCAAATAAACATCGAACTGCTTTCGTTCACTCGTGTAATGAATGCAGTCTTCTAGACAAGCTTGAGCAATACCTACAGAACCACATGCCACACTATATCTTCCATAATCTAATGCAGAAGAAGCTATATAGGAAAAGCCAAAACCCAATCTGCCTACCAGGTTTTCTTTAGGAATTCGACAATCTAGAAAGTTTAATTGAGCAAGCATTGAAGCCCGAACGCCTAATATTCCAGAAATAGGTTGTATTGAAAATCCTGGACTATTCTTTTCAACTAAAAAAGCAGAAGGTTTACCCGAACATTGGGCAAATACCAAAAATACATCTGCAATTTGCCCGTAGGTAATCCATTTTTTATTTCCATTTAAAACATAATAATCACCAGAGAGTGTTGCTGTGGTTTCTATACTTTTGGCATCGCTACCTACGTTTGGTTCACTTAAGGCGAAAGCAGCTATAACTTCACCAGATGCTAATTTTGGCAGCCAATACTCTTTTTGAGACTTATTACCCCATCGACAAAGAGCATAAGAAACCATACTGTGAACTGTGAGCAAACTCCGTAAAGAAGAACATCCTCGTCCAACTTCTTCATTCAGAAGACCATAGGTGATGATATCCATACTTTTGCCACCAAATTCTTCAGGTAATACTGCACCCAAATATCCTTGATGAGCAAACTTTTCTATAACTTTTGAAGAGGTATATTCTTCTTGGTCGAAGGAATTTGCATGAGGTATAATTTCTTCGTTTACGAAACCTCTAAACTTAGATTTATCATCTTTTTGTTGAGATGTCAACTCAATTTTCATGATGATTACTTGTTTGGTAGAAAGGATGGGAATTTTTATATTGATTCATTTTTATACGACTAAAGTTGTTTTGCGTTCAACTAAACGAGTCATAGAATTTATAGTTCTGAAGTTATCAAGTTCTAGGTCTTCATTGTCAATAGTAATTTGAAACGCTTGTTCGATAAATAAAACAAGTTGCATAGCGAACATGGAATTTACAAAACCAAGGGCAAAGATATCTTCATCTAACTGCAAATCATGATTTCGGAAAAATCGGGATAAAAATTCTCTAATTTTTACTTGTATTTCTGACATTTTTCAATTTGCCTTGATTTTCAGAATGGCTAAGAACTTTGTTTTAATATCCAATTTTAAATTGCTCCATTGTAAGTATAAAAACCTTGCCCACTCTTGCGACCAAACAACCCGGCATCTACCATTTTTTTCAGTAATTGACAGGGCCTATATTTGCTGTCGTTGAAACTTTCATACAAAACTTCAATAGAAAAAAGAATCGTATCCAATCCAATTAAGTCAGCAGTTTCTAGAGGGCCCATCTTGTGCCCAAAACAACTTTTAAAAATTCTATCCACTTCTTCTACTGAAGCAACTTGGTCTTGTAGCAAGAAAATTGCTTCATTAATCGTCAACATGAGAACTCGGTTAGAAACAAAACCTGGCGAATCATTGACGAGGATGCTTTCCTTACCCATCTGAGCCAGTAATTCTTTCGCTGTTGAGATTGTTTCATCAGATGTGTGATACCCGCGAATCATTTCAACCATCGGCTTCATGGGAACCGGGTTCATGAAATGCATACCAATCACTTTATCAGCACGCTTAGTTAATGAAGCAATGCGAGTAATAGGAATAGCAGATGTATTAGCTGCAAATATAGTTTTTTCTGGACAAATCGCATCAAGCTGTGCGTATACTCCCTTTTTAATATCCCACTTCTCAGTGACATTTTCAATCACAAATTCTGTATCTTCAAGAAAATTATAATTTGTGGAAAATTTAATTCTTTGAAGAGTGGTATCAGGATTGTCTACTTTTTCATTTTTATTGAAAAAACCTTGAAAACGGATATTATTTCTGATTTGTTTGTTAGCAGCTGACAAAATCTCTTCGGAAATATCTACTAAAATTACGTGATGACCAGTTTGGGCGAGGCTTTGGGCTAACCCAATTCCCATAACACCCGCTCCGACAACACCGACAGTTTGAATTTTCATAATCTTTATCCTGGAATGAACAACTTTTTTGATCTAGTTTGACAATTGCACATTAAGAGTTTTGTTAATCTCTCCAGTTACACTTGTTTCGTTTCTAGATAATTGTTCTAACTCTTCTATGAGAATTTCTTCAATCACCAAAGCTAATTCATCAATAGTAGGAGCTTCAAAAAGAGAACGAACAGGTAGTTCTATCTGAAAAGTTTTGCGAAGTTGGGAAATGAGTATAGTTCCCGTCAGAGAGTCTCCCCCTAAAGCAAAAAAGCTGTCATGAATACCTACAGGTTCTATACCCAGTAACTCTTGAAAAACTTCAACTAGTTTTTGCTCTACATCATTACTAGGAGCAATGTATGCATTTTTTAAGTTCGGTCTAGAGTGACGAGAAGATAAATTCGCTTTTTGAGCATTAGTTTTCTGTTGTAAAGGCTTTAATTTAATCCATTGGTCAATTCTAGATTGTAAATTACCAGTTGAGACAACTATTTGATGATATTGACTCCACACAATAATCCGTTCAAGGGCATTTATACCTTCTAAAGGTTCGATGGCGAATTCAGCCAAAGCTGTATTAGCAGGTATTTGTGAATTGCCTACTGCAAATTGCCACGCATCCCAGTTAATGCTCATCCAAGGAATAGGATTTCTCTGATTGTGCTGGCAAGCAAAAGCATTCATGAATAGACTGGCTGCTGAGTAGATAACAGAGCCTAATCCTCCTAAAACTGAGGTTAAGGAAGACATTAATAAACAAAAATCAAGCTTTTGTAACTGCAAAACTTCTTCTAATACTAAGAGTCTTTGTATTTCTTGCTGAAGTTGTTGTTGACACTCTCTTGGGTCTATCTCTACGATGGGGCTAAATAACTTATCTACGGGTATTTTAGTTGTGTGGAATACCCCATTTATTTGACTAAACTTGTTTTGTACTAAATTTACCACATCAGCGCTTTCGATTAAGATTTCTGCGCCCAAATTTTCTAGTTCTTGCACTTTGAAAATCTTGCGGCTGATGTTATTTTGATCGTTGTGAGTTTTCAGCCACTGTTCCCACTCCTGCCGATTGGGAAAATCTTCAGCTTCTAAAATCAGCAGCTTTGCCTGTAGTGTCTTTGCTAGATGTTCGGCTACTACAAGTCCTATGTCTTCTAGTCCACCTGTAATCAAGTAGACTCCTTTTTCTCTTAACCTGAGTGTATCCGAGACGTTTGCATCTAATTGGACAGACTCAAAGGTTTGCACCCAACGTTCCAAACCACGGTAAGCAATAACTGAGTCAGAGAAATTAGCTTTAAGTTCTGTCAGCAGTTGTCCTACAAATTTCTCTTCTTGCCAACTTCCTGGTGAGGGAATAGCAACATCAATGCTACGACATTTTATATTTGAATATTCTTGTGGGATGACTTTAACAAGTGCAAGGAGTGTTGCTTTTTCTGGGCAGAGATTTTCGACTCCGGTTACTGCTTGCATATTATTGGAGATAATTGCAATTTGTAACTCATTTGTAAAATTCTGTTTTTCTAGCGCTTGTGTCAACAATAATAAACTTTGGAATCCTTCTGTTGGGTTAGAATCTGCAAATTCTGACTGGGTTACACTCCACAGATGAATAATTCTTTGTGGGATTAAGTCTTGGGCACGAAGTTCTTTGAGTAGAGTATTGTAATCATCTTGTTGTTGCGGTGCTATTATATATGCACGCTTACCGAGATGCTCTCTTGAAGATTCACTCGTAGTCTGAAATTGTTTTCCAACTCTGACGGTAATTACATCATGACCTTCAAGTTCTAGTCGCTGCACGATTTGAGCGCCTAACCCATACTCATCAACAAATATTAACCAGCGTTCTGCTTGTTTGACCTGACCGTTTGATTGTGGTGGTAGCGAACGTTTCCATGAAGGGATGTAGAACCAGTCAGCAATGTTAGACTTTTTGCCAAATGAAACTTCATGCGTTTTGTCGGCTTCAAGTAATGCTGTAAATGCTGCTGGTGCTTTGGGCGTTGTTTGTGTAGTAGCCTGAGCGACAATTATGTGGTCTGTGAAAGGTGCGAATTCTGAGAAGGCTCTCATCTGCACAAAACCATGAGATTTGAGTTCTTGTTGCCACTGCTCTTTGGATAAAAAGGGATTGCACATGTTACGATCGCTTTCTAAATCCTCTATGGGATTCATCAGCAGCGCGTCAATGAACTCAAATTCCAAGCGTGGTTGAGTTGTTTCCCAAAAAAGAAGTAAACCTCCAGGAGCGAGTAAAGAGCGAATGCGATCGAGAGTTTCTCCAATATTTCGAGCCACGTGCAACACTTGGAAAGCTACAATTACATCAAAGCTGTGGCTTGAGTATCCTTGTTCTTGTAGCGATTGCTCAAGGTCTAGCAATTGGTATTCAATAAATGGATAATCGCTAAATTTCTTCTTAGCTGCATTCAAGAAGAAACCTCCTACATCAGTGAAGGTATAATTAGTTTTCTCTGATGGCAATATAGGTAATAACTCTGCCGTGCCAGTACCAGTCCCAGCGCCAAGTTCCAGAATTCTGAGATTAACTTCAGGTGGTAGCAGTTTTAACACTTGTTCTAAGCATACCCGCATGATGGAGTTGTAGTACTTATTTTCAGGCAATTGTTGGACTAAAAATTCTCCTGACTTTAATAAGGTGGAAACATGGAACTCTAATGGTTCTTTTTTACCAGTCAGCAGAGCTATCATATTTTCGCCATACAGTTGCAGCAAATCTATTTGTTGCGGTGTGTCTGTCCATTTGGTTCTGACTTCTACCAAAAGCTCATTTACAAAGTCTGTTGATATTGGTAAAAAGTTAGTAAACAGTCCTTGTTCTTCATGTAACTGACCTTGCTCTACCAATATTTCTAGCCATCGACTGAACAATTCTCTATAGGAAGGAATAATCTGACATTGGTCAAATAACTCTTCTAAAAAATACTTTTTAGTAGGATTGCTAAAAGCTCCTAAATGTGCTGTTGTAAGATTAATATAAGCAATACATAAACGATCTAAACACTCTCTTTTCTCTTGAGCAATTTGCTCGTCAAATTCCAAAGCTCCTGTACTAGCTTGGTGTTGACCAGCTTCTACTAAAGATTTCCAAAGCTCTGATGCTGTTAACTTGGGCTGGAAATTTATTTGTGCAGGTAATAATTTTTGTGGTTCAATCCAATATCTTTGTCGCTCAAAGGGATATGTTGGCAAGGGAAGGCGATATCGGCGCTCATGGGTATGAAATCCCGACCAATCTATGTTGATTCCCTCAAGCCACAGTTGTCCTAATGTGTTGAGGATGAAAGAAATGTCAGATTGTCGCTCATAAGCATAGCGCAGCGAGGATAATATTACTTTATTTTCATCAGAAACATTATCTAAGCATTGCATCGCCAAGCTGCTTAATGCTTGTCCCGGCCCCACCTCTAAGAAAATTGGACTGTGTTTTGTCCACAACTGATTTACTCCATCAGCAAAACGCACGGGTTGGCATAGATGCTGCGTCCAATAGCTGGGATTTGTGGCTTGCTCTGCTGTAATCCAAGTTCCGGTAACGTTAGATATATAAGGAATTTGCGGTGGTTTGAGACTGATAGTTTGCACTAGTTCGGTGAAAGAGTCAGCGATCGCCTCCATCATGTAAGAATGAAAGGCATGGGAAGTCTGCAATTGCCGACAGGCTAACCCCTTAGCGCTCAACTCGCGTGCCAATTCTTCTACAGCCTGTGTAGTTCCCGCAAGCACACACTGAAATGAGCCATTAACTGCTGATAAGGAAAGGTTTTTATTCAAGAAAGGTTGCACTTCTTCTTCTGTTAAGGGAACTGCTAGCATTGCTCCCCCTGGCAACTCTTGAATCATTTGCGCTCTTTTGGCAACAAGAGTAATCGCATCTTCTAGAGACAATACTCCGGCTATTGTTGCTGCGATATATTCACCGATGCTGTAACCAATCATTGCTACTGGACGAATGCCCCAAGATATCCATAATTGAGCTAAAGCATACTCAATGGCAAACAGTGCTGGCTGCGTCAGGTATGTCTGATTTAGTTTTTGGGCGGCGGGATCTGGTGATTGGCGATCGCGACCAAGCATTTGGCGTAAATCTATACCCGATTTTTCTTTGGTTGTTTCGATTGTTGAATGGGAAGTAGGATAAATAACTTCTTTGAGATTAAGACCTAAAAGGGGTTCAAACAACGAGCAACAGCGATCGAGGTGTTCGCGAAAAGTTGGTTCAAACTGGTATAATTCAGAACCCATGTTGACATAATGAGTTCCCAAACCAGTAAACATCAAGACTACTGGGCGCTCATTCATATCCTGAGTGCTAGTTAGGACTCGTTTGGGATTTTGGAAAGCTGCGATCGCGTCTTCAGTATCTTGGCAAACAACTGTCCGCCGATGGCTCAAACCATGTCGCCCAACTTGCAATGTATAAGCCACATCTGCAAGGTTAATTTCTGGGTGCTGTTGCAAATAATTAACCAAATTTGTAGTCGCCGTCTCCAAAGCAGAGTCAGTTTTGGCAGAAACTACCAGCAATTGATACTTTCTCTCCTGCTCCCCTGCCCCTCGATCACTGAGCGTACTTGTACTGAGCGTAGCCGAAGTAGCCGAAGTGCTGCTCCCCTGCTCCCCTCCAGGGGCTTCTTCTAAAACAACATGAGCATTAGTCCCCCCAAGACCAAAAGAACTAACCCCAGCGCGGCGTGGTGTCCCGTTTGTTTGCCATGCAGATAGTTGGGTATTAACGTAAAAAGGACTGTTGGCAAAGTCTATTTCGGGATTGGGTTCTTCAAAATACAAGCTGGGTGGTATTTGTCGATGCTTTAGAGCTAAAACAGTTTTAATTAAACCCGTTACCCCAGCCGCTGTATTCAAATGGCTGACATTAGGTTTAACCGAACCGATCGCACAAAAACCTTTCTTACTGGTCTGGGCACGAAATACTTTTTCTAGCGCTCGAATTTCAATCGGATCGCCCAAGGCTGTGCCAGTGCCATGAGTTTCAATGTAGGTAATTGTATCAGGATCAAATCCTGCGATCGCTTGGGCTTGGGCGATCGCTTCTGCTTGACCTGCAACACTCGGTGCTGTGTAGCTGACTTTTACCCCACCATCATTATTAATAGCTGAACCTTTAATTACTCCATAAATATAGTCGCCATCCGCTACAGCATCTTCTAATCTTTTCAAGACCACAATACCCACGCCTCTGCCAAAAGGGCCACCTTGGGCCTTAGCATCAAAGGCGCGAGTGTGAGCATCAGCTGAAGCCATCCCGCCAGTTTGATAGAAATAACCTTCTACTTGGGGAGTTTGGATGGCGATGCCACCAGCGAGTGCCATATCGCACTGGTAACTTTGCAACCCTCGACACGCTAAATGAACAGCTACTAAAGAGGTAGAACAAGCTGTACCAACACTAATACTCGGCCCTTTTAAATTTAACTTGTAAGAAGTTCGTGTAGATATAGAATCCTTATCATTGCCAAGGGCAATTTGCATATTCAGGGATTTGAGCAAGTCAGGGTGTGAGGCGAGATTATTCAGCAGGTAAGTACTTAGATTGCCCCCAGCATATACACCAATCAGGTTATTGTCTGTTTTTGGATCGTAACCAGCATTTTCTAAAGCTTCCCACGCACACTCTAAAAAAACTCGCTGTTGTGGGTCGAGAATCTCAGCTTCTCTAGGAGAATAGCCAAAGAATGAAGCGTCAAACATCTCGATGTCTTCTAGCACAAACCCTGCTTTTACATAGTTAGGGTCTTGTAAACAAGTTGGATCTACGCCTTGTGCGATTAATTCTTCATCGCTAAAGTGTGAAATAGACTCTACACCGTTGCACAAATTCTGCCAAAACTGAGCCACATTTTTGGCTTTGGGAAACCGACCTGCCATGCCAATTACGGCTATTCCTTTCAATCGATTACTCATACACTCTCCTCCTGAGTTTCATCAGCTCCATTTCTTCTTCAATTGCTGCTTCTTGCCTCTTGGCACGCTCTTGGACTTGCTCGAAGGCTGGCGGCTGTTGATTTTGTGTCTGGCTGAGATATCCTGCCAAGACATTGATGGTGGGATATTCAAATAAGTCAGCTGTGGAGATATCACAGTTTAAAGCCGCCTGCAATTTACTGCGTACCTGTACTATCAGGAGTGAATCGCCACCTAGCTCAAAGAAGTTGTCGTGGATACCTACTTGTTCGCTCCCCAAGAATTCTTGCCAGATCGAAGAGATTTTTTGCTCGATTTCGTTTCTGGGAGCAATATAGGCAGTACTTAGTTCTGGTCTTGAATACGTTGGTTTCAAGAGGTTATCTTTATTTGTAGCTTCTGAAATGGGTGAGTAACTCACGAGATCCGGCTGGATTTGGAGTCGAAAATCATTGGTTGATACCAGAACTTGGGAAAAAGTATTCTCCAGAATCCGGTTGAACACTTCTACTCCCTCAGCAGGTGATAACCCTTGCTCAAGCAGCTGTTTTTGATACGCTTGGGCAGGTGTAAGAGATTTTTTCGGCTCTCTAGAACTGAAAGCTACAGGTACTTTAGTATCTTTGTTTTCCCCAATAGGTAGGGAGTCTTGATTTTCCAAAGATACGACAATCTTACCAATATGCTTTGCTCTTGCCATATCTTCAAAAGCGCGAACCACCGAATCAATGGCAAAGACCTGATAGGGCAAAGGTTTAAAATTTCTCTGGTGGAAATGTTGTACTACTTCGCGCCACAGGTCGCTAAAGTTAGGAAGTTGTTGATCTACGTTGATAGCAAAGAACGATAAGCATTTTGCAAAGACTTTTAGACCTAATTGGCTGTTATTGAGAATATCCCGCTTACCAATTTCCAGAAAGCGTCCGTAAGGTGCTAATACGTCTAGACTTTTTGTCAAGAATTCTCCAGCAAGGGAATTCAAAACTACGTCTACACCTTTGTTATGCGTGCGTTGCATAACTTCATCAGCAAAAGCCACAGACCTAGAATCAAAGATATGTTCAATCCCAATTGAATGCAGAAAAGCTCGCTTCTCTGGATTACCTGCTGTGGCGAAGATTTCTGCTCCTACCCACTGAGCAATTTGAACTGCTGCCATGCCGACTCCACCAGCTGCAGCATGAATGAGAACGCGATCGCCTTTACTCAACCGACCCAATTGCATCAATGAATAGTAAGCTGTAGTAAAGGCTACGGGAATTGTTGCCGCTGCTTCTAAACTCAAATGTTTAGGTTTGAGTGCAACTGACAAAGCAGAAGTCGTGAGGAATCGGCTAAAGCAACCATCGCCAAAGGCAATCACTTCATCTCCAATTTCAAATCCCTCAACGCCTTCTCCTAATGCAACTATTTTGCCAGCACACTCTAAACCGAACTTGAGATCGGCATCAGTCGGGATAGGAAGCATTCCTAGAGCCAGAAGTACTTCTTTAAAGTTAAGACCAGTTGCAGCCACCTCAATTTCTATCTCTCCTCGTCTTGGTTGCTGTCGCGATCCTGATTGAAATGTCAAAGTATCTAAACTGCCAGGAGAAGAAATTTGTAAACAAAAGTTTTGGCTTTCGGAAATAGGAGATTTTTTGGGGCTGACATCTACTTTTCTCAAAGTATACTCTTCTATCTCAATCAATTCTCTCCCTTGGTCATCCATAATAGTGATATCAAATTTCAGAGTATCATTCTGAGATTTGTCATTTTTAGTGGATCTAATGTGACTGTATACTTTTTCAGGTAAAGATTCTCTAAACTTCAATTTTTTATAAGAAAATGGTAGGTAAGCGCTTTTTTCTTTGATGCTCAGAAAACCAACGGCATTATCTAGTAAAGCCGGATGTAATTTATATAAATTAATATCATTGGCAAATTGGCTAGGTATTTCTAGGATAGCTAAACCTTCATTTGCACCGAATTTTGCCTGTTTGAAGTTGTTCCATCTAGAGCCAAATTCTATATACCCTCCTTGAAGTTTACTCTTTCTTTCTGCATTGGTAATTTCCTGTTCGTTACATCTAGCGATAATTGCTTCAATGTCATATTGATTAGTAAATTCTGTTTCGATAAAGGCTATTTCTCCTTTAGCATGTTCTAACCATTTATCTCCCTCAGAATTAGATTGACTGACGATCGAGAATTCAAATTTATCTCCCTGTTTTTTCAACAGTGTCCGAACTTCTTTCTCTTCATCAGCTTCTACTACTAAGGGCGAGAGGAAATACACTTCACTGATTTCTATTGGACGATTTTCGCTATGCGTTTCAAAAGCAGCCCTAGCCATTTCCAGATAAGCTGTTCCTGGAAGTGTCGCTTTTCCCATGACTATGTGTTCATTCAAAACCCAGTGTTTGATGACGCTAAATTTCGAGATATATATTTCTTGCTCTGAACTCTCCACTATGCATTGCTCAAATAATGGATGGTTCACTGCTTGAAATTGAGGTTTAGCAATCTTTAGGGATGGGGTTGATAGATTTGCTGCTGCGGCTGCCATACCAACTTCCTGCCAAGCAGACCAGTTAATAGATGTAGTAAATATGCCATCTCGATTACTCTTATAGTGAGCAAAAGCGTCCAGAAAAGCATTAGCACTAGCATAATCTACCTGTCCTAATTCTCCTTGAATGGCAGTCATTGAGGAACACAAAACAAAGAAATCGAGTGGAGTATCCTGAAAAATACTATTAATAACTAGCGTTCCCTTCACTTTAGGAGCCAGAACCTTTGCTGTCATTTCCGCCGTTTTTAGCTGAATAATTCCACCTCCGGGAATCCCAGCGGCGTGAATTACACCATTAAACTTACCAAAATGCTCCTGCGCCTGAGCGATCGCCCCAAGCATTTGTTCGCGATCAGTGACATCAGCACTCACCACCAAAATTTCTGCACCCAACTGTTCGAGTTTTTGGAGTTTCTGAATCTTGCAGCTAATACTATCTTGCTCACTGTGAACCTTCAGCCACTCTGACCATTCGTCTTTTGCCGGAAATGATGAACGTCCTGTGAGCAGCAATTTTGCTTTTACTGTCTTCGCCAGATGCTCCGCCAGGACTAGTCCAATGCCTCCTAATCCTCCGGCGATCAAATATACGCCTTTTTCCTTTAGTTTTGGGATTTTTGCAGATGCTGACTCGAAGGAAACAGGTTCAAATTGTTGTACCCAGCGATGATTTCCTCGGTAGGCGATAACTGAGTCAGAAGATTGTATTTGTAGTTCACTCAGCAACTGGTCTATCAGTTTCTCTTGATGCCAAGATTGATTTGAGGGAGTAATAATATCAATGCTGCGACAACTGATATTTAGATACTCTTTTGGTATGACCTTCATAGGCCCAAGAATAGTTGCCTTTTCAGGACAAAGAATTTCGTCTCCACTCACTTCCTGCATATTGTTGGAGATGACGGCTATTTGCAGTTGTTTAAAATGATGTTTCCCAAGTGCCTGAGCGAGATATAGCAGACTGTAAAATCCTAAATCTTCTGCTTTGTCAACTGCTGATTCTGTGTTACCAATCGGGGTGACATTCCATAAATGCACAATCGTGTTTGGGAATTTGTTTTCTGCTAGAAGAATTTCTAGCAAAGCATTATAGTCATCTGGTTGTTGGGGATTTAAGGTGTAGTGGCGATCGCTTAATTTTCTCAACTCCGATCCGATGCTGAGTGCGATCGCATCTCGACCTTCCAGTTCCAATCGTTTCACTAATTCTTCACCCAATCCACACTCATCGGTAAACACCATAGTGCAAGCCAAAACCGATTTTTCACTCTTGGGCTTTTCGGGTAGTGGAGAGCGTTTCCATGATGGGACGTAGAACCAGTTGGCAATATCTAGCTTTTTACCTGGTAGAGAGGTGACAGGCGTCTGTACACTTGTCTTGGCAGTTGCGGCTGGTTTTTGGTCGTGAATCCAGTAACGCTGGCGCTCAAAGGGGTATGTTGGTAAGGGAAGACGATGACGGCGCTCATGAGCATAAAATCCCGACCAATCCACCTTTACTCCAGATAGCCAGAGCTTGCCTAATATGTTCAATAGGAACGCTACATCTGGGTGTTTTTCTTGAGGATGTCGTAATGAAGATAATGCTATCGGTTCTGAATGCTTTTTGGCGAAGGTAGATAAAGTATGTCCAGACCCAACCTCCAGCAGGATGCGATTTGGCTCTTGCAGTAATGCAGAGATTCCCTCCGAAAAGCGAACACAGGAGCGTAAATGTTTCGCCCAATAATTTGGATCTGTGGCTTGCTCTGCCGTAATCCAAGTGCCCGTAACATTTGAAATAAAGGGAATTTTCGGGGGATTTAGTCTAACTTTACTGACTTCCTTCTCGAATGGCTCTAAGATGGGTTCCATCATCGAAGAATGAAAAGCGTGGGAGGTATGCAAACGCCGACATTCTATCCCTTGAAGCTGGTTTTGCAATGCATCTATAGCATCATCAGTTCCCGATACTACACACAAAGCTGGTGCATTACTAGCAGCTAAGGATAAATTTTCATTCAGTAAACCTCTAACTTCCGCTTCTTTTAGGGGTACAGAGAGCATCGCACCAGATGGAAGTTGTTGCATCAATCGCCCACGAGCAGCTACCAGTCTTAAGGCATCTTCAACAGACATTACACCAGCTAAACAGGCAGCGACATATTCCCCAATGCTATGTCCTATCATCGCTTGGGGAGAAATCCCCCACGACATCCACAATTGAGCCAAAGCGTATTCTATGACAAACAATGCTGGTTGAGTGATGTCAGTTTGTTGCAGTTTTTCGGCTGCGGCTTTTGATTCAGACTCGCCCGGATAAATAACTGAACGCAAATCCAACCCCAAATGTGGTTGCAGCAATTGACAGCAAAAATCGACTTGTTCTTGAAAAACTGGCTCAGTCTGGTAAAGTTCTTTACCCATGTCCACATACTGAGAACCCTGTCCAGGAAACATGAAGGTGATGGGGCGATACTCCTGCGGAGTCACTTCTCTACGAGAGGCTGCGCCAACATGAACGCTATTTTCAACTAAGCGAGTCAAAACTCTTTGCGGATCTCGTAAGGCTTTGGTTGCATCCTCGATATCTTGACACACCAGCACGCGACGATGATTAAATTCACCACGCCCCACTTGCAGGGTATGGGCAACATCCGCTAAGTTCACATCAGGATGTAGTTGGAGGTGATTAGCCAGATTTTCTGTTGCAGTTTCTAAAGCTGAGTCAGTTTTGGCAGAAAGTACTAACAACTGCCAGGGACGAGAAAGGCTAGACGGTTCCAGCACTGGTGCTTCTTCTAGAATGACATGAGCATTAGTCCCACCAATACCCAAGGAACTCACACCAGCACGCCGAAGAACACCATTAGTTTTCCACTCTGTCAATTCTGTATTGACGTAAAAGGGACTATTTGCAAAATCAATCTGGGGATTGGGCTGCTCAAAATTCAAACTTGGTGGAATTAACTGATGTTTGAGAGCCAAAACAGTCTTAATCAGTCCTGTTACGCCGGCAGCTGTATCTAAATGGCCGATATTTGTTTTAACTGAACCAATAGCACAGAAGCCTTTCTTCTCAGTGCTGTTACGAAAAACTTGGGAGAGTGCGGCAATTTCAATGGGATCGCCTAAAGGTGTGCCAGTACCATGCGTTTCAATATAGCTGATTGTCTCAGGCTCAACACCCGCCAGCATCATCGCTTCAGCAATCACCTCTGCTTGACCATCCACACTAGGGGCTGTATAACCAATTTTTAGCGAACCATCGTTATTGATTGCTGAACCTTTAATAACAGCATGAATGCAGTCACCATCAGCCAAGGCATCCTCTAATCGCTTCAAAACCACAATACCCACACCATTACCGATCGCAGTTCCCTGTGCTTTAGCATCAAAGGCGCGACAGTGACCGTCAGGTGATAAAATCCCCCCTTTTTCATACAAATAGCCTGTTTTTTGGGGAATGTGAATAGATACTCCACCTGCTAAAGCCATATCGCATTGGTAATTTAATAGACTTTGGCAAGCTAGAGAAATAGCTACTAAGGAAGTAGAACAAGCAGTTTGTACTGTCAGACTTGGGCCTGTGAGATTTAATTTATAAGAAACTCGGGTAGCGAGGAAATCTTTATCGTTGCCGATTCCCTTTTGGAAGTTACTAGCCGAACCAGCACAATCGCTATTTAAGTTAAGTGATAAATAATTATTTGAACTAGAACCAGCATAAACTCCAACCCGACTTTCACAACGTTGGGAGTCATAGCCAGCATTTTCTAACGCTTTCCATGCATTTTCTAAAAATAACCGATGCTGTGGGTCTGTAATTTCTGCTTCTTTAGGGTTAAATCCGAAGAATGAACTATCAAATAAATCTATATTTTCTAATACAGCAAGGCGTTTCACATATTGTGAATTACTTAGTAATTCTGGCTCAATTCCAGAGGCAATTAATTCTGCATCTGTAAAAGTAGATATTGACTCTACTCCAGAGCGTAAATTCTCCCAAAAACCTTCAATATTATTAGCACCGGGAAAACGCCCCGACATACCAATAATTGCGATCGCTTGTATTGAGTCATAACTATTCATTAATCCTACTCCTACCTCATCAATTACACATTTTATTAAAGCAAACAGCTTGCTAAAGCTTGCTGTCTGCATAGTTTTGCTAAGAGTCATTGCTCTGGTTTATTTGCATGACTTATGAGTTTGCTTTTGTTGGTTTAAAGCCAATTTCTGTTTTTCAGTTCGGTTATGAATCTTTTGAAAGGAATGTTGTTCTTGCTGTTCTTGACTAAGATGTTTTGCTAACAAATTAATGGTGGGATATTGAAATATTTCTACTACTGAGACATCACGTTGTAATTTCCCTCGCAATTGAGCATGTACTTGACCCACTAATAGTGAATGACCTCCCAAATCAAAGAAATTATCATGAATGCCTACCCGTTCAACACGCAATACATCTTGCCAAATATTGGCAATCATTTGCTCTACCTCCGTTTCCGGTGGTGTATGAAGAATATTTCTAGCTGCCGAAATATCTAATGAGGGCAAGGCACGGCGGTTTACTTTACCATTGGGTAATAAGGGTAGAGCATCCAGCAACATTAAATTTGCAGGCACCATGTATTCTGGCAGTTTTTCGTTCAAAAAATCGCGCAGTTGTGGCACTAACTCCAAGGCAAATTTTGCCTGTAATGGATTGTTAGTATAATCTCGCCAAGGGCGATGTTTTGCACTATGAGTAATTTCAAACTGCGTTGTCCTAACTGTTGGGTTTCGCTTGAATATGACATCGTAACGACCATTATCTCCACAGCTTGACCAAGTAATATCGATAGAGTAAGGCAAATCTTTGCTGAATATCCAAAAATCTTCCGGCTCAATTCCTTGCCACTCACTATTTTTTTCTAGAGATTGTCTCATATCTCCCACAGTTGCAGCACCTCCAGGAGAAGTTAACCACTGCCAAATCTGCATATCTTCTGCAACTCGAGCATTCGGGACACGAGCAATACCCAAGATAGTAGGCGTAGTTTCTACGAGTATTTGCTGAACAGATGCTAGTGTTAACTCTTGCTTTTCCCAGTCTAACCAAGGCAAATCCAACAAAGGAATTTCATCTCCAATATGGAGAATCACATCGTAGCGGAATTTATTCAGTTCGTTCTGATGGTAACCACGTTCAAGAATAATTTCTACATGACTAATTTTAGGCAAATGTTGTTTTAATGCTATGAAAAAGGCTGGGTCAATAACAAGCTGTTTTTCCTCAAATAATTGTTTTCGTGTGCGCTGTTGTAACTCTTCTTTTGAGAGTAAATCTGGCGAACGATGGAATTGGACAGATGTATGGAATACTTCTAATAAAGATAAAGTACGAATATCTCCAAGAAAGATAAAACCTCCTGGTGCTACTGCATTCACTGCGTTCTCTAACACTTGCAGTAGATAGTTAATGCTAGGAAAGTACTGCATTACAGAAACTATCAAAACAGCATCAAAACTGTTAGCCACTACATCCTCAAAGTTATTTGCTCCTCTGTGGATGAGAGTCACTCCTGATGGTTCTTGATCTAGCATTGTCATTTGATGCTTCAGATTCAGCAAAGCTTTTTCTGAGAGGTCTGTTGCACAATATTGATCGCAATAGGGAGCTATCCGAAATAACATTAGACCGCTACCACAACCAATTTCTAATACTTTAGTTGGTTGTAAAGACAAAATTCGCTCGACTGTTGGCTCTACCCAATCGCGTACTTCCGCTTGTGGTATTGGTTGTCCTGTGTAACTACTATTCCATCCTTTGATATCGAATTTTAACGCTTGTTCATCAGCAGGATCTCGATAAAGGTCGTCAAATACACCTTCCCACTGTGACACCTGCTGGCTGGTTAATTCCTTTCCTAAAATTAATTTTGCTGTAGTTTCTGGTTCGGAATTTTGTACCACATAAGCAACTAAGCGTTTATTATCAGGGTCATCTTCTTGAGCAAGAACCACAGCTTCTTCTACAGCTGGGTGTTGGTTTAATACTGCCTCAATTTCTCCTAACTCAATCCGAAAACCTCGGATTTTTATTTGATAGTCTGCTCGACCTATAAATTCAATATTTCCATCCTCTAAGTACCGCGCTAAGTCTCCAGTTTTGTATAAGCGTGCGCCCGATTCCTGACTAAATGGATGAGGAATAAATTTTTCGGCGGTCGATTCCGAGTGATTAAAGTAACCTCTAGCTAATCCAGATCCACCAATATAAACTTCGCCAGCAACTCCTATGGGTACAGGCTGTAGATAACGGTCTAGTATATAAATTTGAGTATTGGCGAAAGGACGACCAATCGGTACTTGTCGCTCAAGCTGTAAATTAGTTGTGGTAGTTTCAAAATATGAGCTATCAATGGTGGCTTCGCTAACACCGTAGGAGTTAATTAATCTGGTTGCATGACCACAAAAACGCTTGACTTGATGATATCCATTAACATACCAGCTATCAGAACCGATAATTAGCAATCGCATGAAGTCAAGGGATTGTTGAGTCTGTTCCAAATACTGAACTAAGTTCATCAGCACAGCTGGCACAAACTCGGCACAGTTTACTCGTTCGGAACGCATCAATGCATAAAGTCGATCTGGCTGCAATAGAAATTCCCGTGGACAAAGTACTAGTTTGCCACCGGAGCATAAAGTCCGAACTAAGTCCCCAGTAAAAACATCAAAGGAAAAACAAGCCATTTGCAAATGGCTTGTGGCTACAGAGCGAAGCGAGTATACACCCTCCCAAGCAAGATAGGCATTCACTAAACTGCTGTGGGTAACCATTACTCCTTTGGGGATGCCCGTAGAACCTGAAGTGTAAATTGCATAAGCTAAGTTGTCAGAAGTTGTTTGATTGAATAGATTTTCGTTGCTCTGTTGGGAAATACTCTCCCAACTGGAGTCTAGACAAACAACCTTAGCTTGGTGTTCTGGGAGATTTTTCAGTAACCACTTCTGCGTTACTAAAACTGACACTTGCATATTTTTCAACATGAATGCCAGTCGCTCATGGGAGTAGACAGGATCTAAAGGCACATAAGCCCCTCCCGCCTTCAGTACACCCAAGACTGCTACTACCATTTCTGGTGAGCGTTCCATGTAAATGCCAACAATAACTTCTGGCCCTACACCCAGTGCTTGTAAGTGATGTGCTAGCTGATTAGCACGTTGATTCAACTCCTGATATTTCAACTGGTTTTGAGCAAATACTACTGCAACTTCATTCGGTGTTTGCTCTACCTGTGCTTCAAACAGCTGATGAATGCACTGTCCTATTCTGGATTTTGGATTTTGAATTTGGGATTTATTTTGATTAAATTCTACAAGGAGTTGATGTTGCTCTTTTTTTGTCAATAGTGACAAGTTGGAAAGTTTAGTTTGAGGATTTGCCACAATGCCTGAGAGCAAGTTTTGAAAATGTTGCAGCATTCGGGCAATGGTGGTGGCATCAAACAGGTCAGCGTTGTATTCAAATGACACTATCAGTCCTTCCCCAACCTCCACAGATAGGCTCAAATCAAATTGTGCCGCTTCATTTTCTATTTTTAATTGACTGACAACTAAATCAGGCATTTCTGGTAGAGGTGGAGCATTCCGGAAATCGAACATCACCTGAAATAGAGGTGTGTAACTGACGTTTCGTTCTGGATTCAATGCCTCTACTAGTTGGTCAAAGGTTAAATCTTGGTGTTTATATGCTTCTAGAGCTACATTTCGCACACGACCAAGTAACTGTTGAAATGTGGGGTTGCCAGAAAGTTTAGTACGTAACACCAAAGTATTGACAAAAAAGCCAATTAGTCCTTTGAATTCATTACTGTTACGGTTAGCAATTGGTGAGCCGACTGGAATATCGTCTTGTTCTGTGTAGCGGTAAAGGAAGGTCTGGAATGCTGCCAGTAGCAACATGAATAGAGTCACCCCTTCTTGACGAGCGATCGCTTTGAGTTGGCCTAGCATAGTTGTGGGTAACTCAAAAGATTGATGGAAACCCCGTGAGGACTGCACAGCAGGTCTTGGTCGATCCGTTGGTAATTGTAAAAGAGTTGGTACATCTGCAAGTTGTTGCTTCCAATAAGAAAGTTGACTTTGCACAATTTCCCCTTGTAACCATTGCCGTTGCCAATGTGCAAAGTCTTTGTATTGGATAAAGATTTCCGCTAAAGGTGAAGCACTTCTAGTTAAAAATGCTTTGTACAGTAATGCAATCTCTTGTAAAAATACCTCAGTAGACCAACCATCAGAAATTATATGTTGCATCTCCAGCAAAAGAATATGCTCTTGCTGTGCTACGCGCAAAAGTTTAGTACGTAATAATGGCCCGTGCGTTATGTCAAAAGGTCGTTGACTTTCTTGAGTCAAAAATTGTTGGATTGCGACATCGCTCTGTGATTCTATATTTTTTTGAAAATCTAATACTGATAAAGATAGTTTTAGAGAAGAAGCAATAATTTGTACTGGCTCTCCGTTGACTGTTGTAAATGTGGTTCTTAAAGTCTCATGTCGCCGGATAACTTCATTGAGACTTTGTTCTAGTAAAGTAATGTCAAGCTGACCTTTGAGATTAACAGCTAAGGAAATATTGTAAGCTGGGTTGCCTGGTTCTAATCGGTCGAGGAACCATAGTCTCTGCTGGGCAAAAGATAGGGGATATACTTCGGCTGGCTGAACTTGGCTAAGAGACTTTGAGGGTATGAAAGCTTCTGCTGTCATTTGAGCCAGTATTTTGGTGATGAGCGATCGCGTACTCATCCCTTCAAAGAAGTCTGCTACCGATACTTCTACCTCTAAATCAACCTCTATCCGGTTTTTCAACTCAAATACTTTTAAAGAATCAAGTCCGAGTGTGCTTAATGGTTCTTGTGGATTAATATCATCTGTTGCAATTGAAAGTACTCGCCCCAAGAGTTCAATCAGATATGATTCTAAAACTGGTTGACACTCCCTTGGGGAAAGCGCCAAAAGTTCAGAACGTTGTAATTGAGTTTCGTTTCTGGCAATATCACTAATTTTGAGAATGTCACTTTCAATTACATTCAGTTCGCCATTTTCAAACTGAGCGCGAGTTGCACGACGTTGAATCTTACCGCTGGAAGTTTTGGGTATACTACCTGGTTTAATTAAAACCATTGCATAAACTTGTACTTCATGTTCTTCAGTAATTGATTGCCGAATTGCACTAGCTACTTCTGCTAAATTTGGCTTGGCGCGAAACTCTAATTCTTGTACAACTACCAGCCTTTCTTCGTTGTTAACCTCTACTGTAAATGCTGCATTAGCGCCGGAACGTAAGGATGGATGGCTGTGTTCTGCGGTTAATTCTATATCTTGCGGGTAAAGATTGCGACCGCGAATAATAATTAAATCTTTTGCTCTACCTGTAATGAAAAGCTCACCATTGTCCAAAAACCCTAAGTCACCAGTCCGTAAAAACGGCCCTTCTTTTGTGTCTTTCAGATAGGCGTGGAATGTTTGCTCTGTTTCTTCTCTTCGATTCCAGTAACCCTGACCAACACTCAGTCCAGATACCCAGATTTCGCCAACTTCATCTGATGAACAGCGAGTTAATGTTTCCGGATTGACAATGACAATCTGCTGTTGAGGAATAGTTTGACCACAACTGACAAAGCTTTGGATATCTTGACTCTGGGCAGTTGCTTCAACTATCTGATTCTGTGAAAGTGCAGATTTATCTACAGTTTTGACTTGGGCTAAGGCTGTTTTGATCCCACCAGAAACTATTAAAGTTGCTTCTGCCATGCCATAACATGGATAGAACGCTTCCGAACGAAAGCCACACTCTGCAAAGGTGGTTGCAAATAGTTCAAGAGTATCTTGTCGGACTGGTTCAGCACCGTTAAACGCGACATTCCAACTACTCAAGTCAAGAGTTTCTTTTTGTTCTTGAGTAATCCTTTGAATACATTGTTCATAGGCAAAGTTGGGGCCACCACTCGTTGTGCCTTTATAGCGGGAAATTGCTTGCAACCAGCGGTAAGGTCGTTGTAGGAAAGATGCTGGCGACATTAAGATACAAGGAAAAGCACCATATAAAGGTTGCAGAATCCCACCAATCAACCCCATATCATGGTAAACAGGCAGCCAGGATACAAACTTGCTGCTGGGTGAATGTTCCATTAGTTGGTAAGTTACAGCGGCATTGTGCAGCAGGTTACCATGACTGAGCATAACTCCCTTTGGCGTGCCTGTAGAACCTGATGTATATTGCAGAAAGGCTAGGGTATCCCCATTGATTGCAGGTTGTTGCCAAGAATGTTCTATACCCTGTGCGATGTTGTCAGTTGTCAGCCAGTGAAAATTTCTCTGTTTTGTTTCAGGTGTGAGTATTGATTGTAATGTGGGGAGCATTGCTGTGGTGGTGAGAGCAATACTTGCCTGTGCATCTATGCTAATAGCTTGTATTCTGGGCGTTTTACGTTGATTGCGAGGCGGATAAGCTGGAACTGCCACTACCCCAGCATATAGACAACCAAAAAATGCTATTAGGTAATCCAGCCCAGAAGGATACAGTAATATGGCACGTTCACCGCTCAAACCAAGAGCTTGGAGTTGAGCTGCTACAGATCGACTGCGCCGATCCAATTCATGGTAAGTCAGAGTTAATTCCTGAGTCTCTCCATCTTCAAGGAAAGTAAAGGCTTGTGTGTGTGACATCGTGAAACTGCGATCGCGCAGAATATCAACGATAGTCGCATACTGAGAGGGAATTTGTTGAACATTATTGATAACTTGAGTCATTATTATGCCTTAGTGTAATCAGATGCAGGCAAGCAATAGTGGCAAAATTAATATCACACTCACTCCTGGCTGAACAAGGGTTTGAGTCCGTTTTTGTGGGTATCTTAGTTTAAAAATCCACTTAAATACAGCAAACCTTAAACAGACATACCTCTTTCTTACTCAAGGTGGTGTTTCTAGAGAATTATTTAATTCAATTGGGAAAACTCTTGAACAAACCTCAATTGCTCTAGGGAAGACAGGGCAAAATTAGTAAGTCAGCAATGCAAGCTTTGATATTGCTAGTTATTTTCATTTAGACTTTCTTACATTACTAGGGTTTGTGGCATTTGGCAATCCTGTAATTAATAGGAAATAATTATCAATATTTGAAATATGTGTCATTTTAGACTATTACCAAAATATTCTATGACTTTTGATAGATGTCAACGGCTAGAAACAGCCTGCGGCTTTCAACGACCTAATTTTAGCTGAAGATAAAATTTCGTAGTCTAAGCATAGTCTAATGGCTCAGATTTTAATCGGGACTGTGCGATCGCCTGACGACAACGCTCAATGCTGGGATCTCCCGCAAATACTCGCCTATTTAGCTGATGAGCCATTTCTATCATATCCCTATTTGGTAGCCAGGGAAAAATCACTATATCCCCAGATGCCGAAAACATCTTGATTAGCTGTTCAATCAGCTGCTCCTTTAAATCTGATTCCGGAAAGATAATCACAGTCTTCGCCCGTTCAATTAACCAATCATGATCCCAGTCATCGGAGGTAATAGCAATGGCAAGAGCAGCAAAGGGTATGCGCTCGATAAATTGTGGTGAAGCTGTATCACCACAGAAGACAAAATGTTGCTTTTCTAGTAAAAACCAACTTGACTGAATTTCATTAAGATTCACAACAACAGGCGAGACTGAGGATGACGTTGCTATAGTTACCTCTAATGCTGGTGTTTCAACTTTAATCGGCTCCTTGGGAATGATAGCCAGGATTTCCGGCTTCTTAGAAGTGAGTGGTTGTGATGGCTCAGGCAAAGCAGGAGTAGAGATAGACTGTGATTTCTCGTCCTCAATTACTTGACGAATACTCTTATGAGTTATGGTTTCGCCTTCCTGAGCACGTTGTAGAAATTCCTCGCGGACGTTTTGTGGAGTTGATGGTGCTGCCAAAAGATAGAGCGCAGACGTGGCAATATCTATTTGTGCAAAATTTGCACGTTCAGCCAATGTTTCATAAACGTTAATAAAATTGTAAGCTGTCCGTCGGCTCCAACCAAACTCAGCTTTCAGCCAAGTCTCAAACTGTCCGTGTTTGAGCCGAGAACGCACGTCAGTCAGCTTCTGACCAATTTCCCAAATATCCTGTGCCGAGCGTCGTAAGCGCTCCTTAATTTCTCCTGTTCGTTGCTGAACAACAATTCGCTGTTCAGAATCCAAATTTTCATAGTCAAAGCCTGTGACTACTTCGCTCTGTTTTTTTAACTTGTTCACAATATTATTTAAACTATTTTGTACACAAAATTTATCATAGTTAATTATGAATTGATTATCATCCGTGAACAGTTAAATTTAAATGTTTTTTGTCAATACGTCTAAATATAGAAATAAATTTATTGAAAGCGCCATAGCGCAAGCGCATAAGATGCAGAGGTATAAGGCAGTAAGTCTTTCTCTGTGCCCTATACCTCTGCTCCCCATTCCCCTTGTGGGCATAGTTTTTCATAACAAGAATAATAATCACGCTCAATAAGGAGAAGAATGAGGGAAGATGTGAAGTAAGTTGCTTGATATTTTCTCAACTTAATGATAATCTTTGTTATTAAATAAATTCAGCAGATCAAAAAGTTTTCCAAAGGTCTTACCAGCCCTTGATTTGGGATGGGGAATACAATCCTCTAAAATCACCTTAGAATCTACCTGTTGGCTAACTTTGTTATGGATTGACTGAAGAGCGATCGCAATTGCGGGTGCTTTGCGCCATCGCAACCACTGATGATTGCCAGTTTTCCAAACATGGGCGCAAACCCTGATTCTTTTTTTAGTTTGCAAAATTTTTGGATCTAGTCAACTGACTTTATTGACAATGACAAAAAGTAAAAACTAGCTTCTAATACCAAAATTATGCATAGTTCAACTTAAGTAATATTCCTAACTAGTGGCACAACACCTGTGAGATCAGTAATCTATTACACTTCCAACAACTCCACTTGTTTTAGTACAGGTAAATAGAGTTTACCCAAAATAGTTTCTAAGGCATAACTTTTAGACACTAAAAGTTAACTTTCCACACATGGGTTCCTGAGCAAGGCAAATCTCTTTATCTAGCTAGAGTCTAGATTTGAGTCCAGCAAGAAAATCAAAGCTGAGAATTAGTTGCTATGCAAACAACGTCACCCCAGGTAAGCGTGGATGATTTTTTTCTAGAAGTAGACCACATTTTTGTCTGTACGACCAAAGATGCTAAAAGCATCTCAGTTCTTCAAGAACTTGGTCTTCACTGCTCTAATCAGGCGGTGCAACATTTCAAACAAGGAACAGCCTCAAAAATAATTTTTTTTGAGAATACCTATCTTGAGTTAATTTGGATAGAAGATAAACATTTAGTGGAACAGCAGTCTGTACACACAGGCGTTCATACGCTAAGTCGTCTTCATAGGCAGCATACAAGAGCATCACCTTTTGGTGTCGGTCTCCGTAGGAAGTTTAATCATGGCGACTTGCGATCCCATTCAACTTTATACTGGTCTGAGTGGATGCGATGCCTACGGCGGGCTACGCCTACGCAGATGTCTATTAGTTTTGCAGCAGAAAATCTTGTGAATCAGGAAGAACCTTTTTGCTTTATGATTCCTGATAGTATTGCTTTGACAGCTTGGCTTGATCCATCATTAACAGCGCATCAGAAGTTAATTTCTCATCCTTTGGGTGTCAAAAAACTAACGAGCGTAAAAATCACAATTAATAGCGACAAACATTTGACTGATGCTATGTCTCTGCTTAGTACACAGAGTGCTGTCGCTATTGAACGAGGGGAATCTCCACTACTAGAGTTGACCTTTGACGAGGGTATCAGAGAAAAAAATCTTGATGCACGACCAATTCTGCCAATTTTGTTGAAATATTAAAACATAGCCTGATAACATCACTGGCCAAAAGAATATGAACTGAGGTATTACTATGGCAACAATGGGAAAGTATTGTAAAGCTTACTCTTTGAAAAAATTACGTGAGTTCAGTCAGTGGACTGAGTATGCTGAAAATGCAAAAATAGAAAATAAATCAGTTGAGGGTAAGGAAGTCGAAAGTAATAGAGAGTTAACTGATGATGACTTTCCTTACCTACAAGAAAATTACGTAGTGACTGATGGGATTTTCAAGGATGAGAATATCATTTTTGACAATATAACTCCCGAATGGAAGGAGTTTTGCCACAATACCTTAGCATTTGAGATTCCAGTCTACGAGCCAGTAAAAGTACAAGCATCAACAAATCAAAACAAAAGTGATTCTTAAGAGGGAGACATCTGTATGAATGAATTAGTGCAACGTTTATCAGAAGGTGAACATCCTGTTGAAGCAAGCTTACGACCCGACAAAACAGCCATAGCACTGAAAGAAAGTATTGACCGAGGGTACGTACATATCAAATTCATAAATATTAGCGGAGGTACTGATTTAGGTGTCAGACTCGACCCAGAAGCATCTAATTTGCAAGAAGCTGACTTTGAGCATCAAACAGGGAGGGTTCATCTGGTTGGGAACTTGACACTGAATTACGTGAAAGTTCGATGTATTGCAGATATTGAACTGGCAAGTTTAGAAGGTAAGGGACATCTTGAAGCAGTGGAATCGTGAGATTTACCCGTGCAAATTATTGAGGTTGATGGATCTTCTTGTAGTAAAGTACTGGATTATCAAATCTTAGAAAACATAGCCAATTAAATACCACGGAGATGAATTATGTACCAAGACGACAAAGAAGACACAACAATTTACAAAGTTGTAGTCAATCATGAAGAACAGTATTCGATTTGGCCTGCTAACCGAGAAAACGCACTCGGCTGGAAGGATGCTGGTAAAAGTGGTTTAAAACAAGAATGTCTAGATTACATCAAAGAAGTTTGGACTGATATGAGACCACTTAGCCTTCGCAAGAAAATGGAAGAAGCTGCTGGAGGTAAATCATAACACATTTGATTTTTCGTAAAGGTTGTCCAAGGTCAAGAGTCAAAGATCAAAAAACTCTGGACTCTTGACCAGAGCAACAGAAATTCGACATGAAAGTATGACAACTGCACAAACATTTAACTCCTGGCTAACATATACCAAACCTAATCCTTATGCTTCAGTGCGTTTATTCTGCTTCCCGTATGCAGGTGGTAGTTCTATCATTTTTCGCACATGGGCTGAGAGTCTACCTACAACTGTGGAAGTTTGCTCTATTGAACTTCCTGGACGAGGAACCCAGATGAAGTCAGCCCCATTCTCGCGGCTAGAACCTCTTGTCGGTGCGATCGCCCAAGCGCTGACAAGGAATCAGTTCGCTCCCGCCTTACTTCCACATTTAAACAAGCCATTCGCCTTCTTTGGTCACAGCATGGGAGCAGTTGTCAGTTTTGAGCTAGCCCGTTTACTCCGCAAACAGTATGGTCTTGAACCAGTACATATGTTTGTTTCCGGCCACCGTGCTCCACAAATTCCTGATCCAGATCCACCTATCCATGCTCTAAGTGAGCCTGAGTTCATAGAAGAACTACGCCGTCTCAATGGTACTCCTGAAGCACTGCTGGAAAATGCCGAATTAATGCAACTTCTTGTCCCAATTCTACGAGCAGACTTTGAAGTTCTAGAAACTTATGTATATACTACTGAGCCACCACTTGATTGTCCTATTACTGCTTTTGGTGGCTTACAAGATCAAGAGGTTAATTGCGATGAACTTCAAGCTTGGCGCGAGCAGACAAATGCTGCATTCTCACTACAAATGTTCAAGGGCGATCATTTCTTTTTACACTCAGCCCAATCACTCCTGCTACAGTCACTTTCTCAAGAACTACAGCAAATTACCAGTAAAATAAACCGTTTACAGTTGAATTCTGATTGACTTTGTATTGTTCTTGATTTTACCTTGCATTTCTAATTAGTAGAATCTATTATCCACTAAGATTTTTTCAATCAGTATTTACACAATCCTTGAGCAGATGGCAAATAAAGGTTTCACCTGTTTGAGCAAGAATTCAGAACAAGAAGGTGACAGATATCCTACGGTATCTTGCTACAGAATCACAGCTAATTATAGACTGCTAAATCTTCTCCTAACAGAGAGTCTACTTGAACGATTTAGCGCAGTATTTCACACTTATTCATCCGCTCTTCGGGTTCGACAGTAGGATTCTAATTCATACTGAATAATGATTCCTAAATTCTGCTTTAATCAACCAAACACAATACTTTAAAGGCATATATTTACAAATTTAGAACTTCTGTTTAGGGGTTAAGCGATATTGAATATTGTTGGTACAAGAAGTTTGTCAATTAGGATTGCATATGAGTACCTCTTCTTTATTGGGAATAGATTCTAAGACTCTTAAGGGATTTCAAAGACAACAAAAGTATTTTCCTTATCGGTATGCTTTAGTTCGCAGGTATTTATCTAAATTTGTCAATAAATATCAAAAAATATATGCCGATCAACTAGTAGATTTTGCTGTTTTACCTTCAAATGAGATATTTAATACTAGTACATTGCAAACTGATTTTTATGAATTTTTTAGTGAGATAGTATGCGACACTCCTGGTAATACAACTTATGCAAAATATCTGAAAAAGACTTTCACAGAAGTGACAAATCAAGTTCTCAATCCAGAATCTTTAAGTACAGAGATAATTGATGATGAATATTCACCTGTTGTCTACACTTGGAAAGCCAACATTCTCCATGAATTGAAGTTGGCATTAGATTTTGTAAATTTTTATAACTTAGGCAAAAATATTTTTGATTTTCCTCAGTGTTTATTAGAGTCCTTTAAGAATACAAATATAGAAAACATTCCTTTACGCGATGTCAAACTGCCATATCCAGCTTTTTATTTACATTTTGGTTTGCAAAAAGATTTAGAGTTAGAACTTGGACATGTAGTCAACAGTGAATTTTTATGTTCGTTGTCAACAAAAACTAAGCAAATAAATAAATATTACTTGGAGGGGGTATATGTAAAAGAAATAGCTAGTGGTGGTTTTGAATTAGCATTAATTGGTTCTCCAGAATTTCCAGTTTTGAGTGATAATTGGCTGGAGTATCCGACTGAAGCACTTTCTGTAAAAATTCCTTTAATTAATCCAGATACAACTATTGGTGAAGCTTTAGACTGGGAGATAATAGATACTTCTGCCTCTCATAAAAAAGCCATATTTCATTATCTAGAGGAGAATAATTTACTTGATAAAATTGATGTTGATTTTAATATAGAATTCTTGAACGATCTTTTATTCTATGAATTTGAAGAATTTCATGATAATAAGTGTTATAAATTTATATTAAAAATTTTAAAGTTAGTTATCAATGCTATATTTTACACAACTAATTATCGGTTAACTGAAGAAATTTCAGAACAAATACCTGGATTTATTCCCAATAATTTGCGTAAAGAATTAGAATCAGATGATGCAAATACAAGGAACAAAGCACTTTTAAAAATAGATAAGCAGGGATATTCGCTAGTTAAAATATGTGGTAAGCGTAGTTGTCGAACAGGAGTTTTTTCGAGTGATGAGATAGGTAAAGTTGATAACTTTCAACAATCAGAAGTGGTCAGTACTACTGAACCTAAAAGGCAGTTTAGTAGTTACCACAGAAGAAGGCATTACCGTCTTTGTCCTGTAGGCAAGAATCGTAGTGAAGAAGCATTGATTTGGGTTGAGTGTGCATATATACAAGGCACACTTCCATATAAAGAAGGGTTACGAATTTATGAGTTTGGTCAGCCAGAGACATCTGGTACAAATCTAGATAATTTGGATGGGACAATCCTTAACAATAAGCAAATTTTGGAGATTAGGAATATGTTTGAGCTAGGAGTTGCTACTATTAGTGAGATTGCTAATCTTTATAAACTACCGGAAGATATTGTTGAGCGAATTCTAATTAAGAGATAATAATAAAAGTACTAAATATCAATATAATTGACTAAATTTTTATTACCTAAAACAGGATATTTAAGTTTTAAACTTGTATATTACAAGTATGAAATTAATATATCAAGCCTAAATCATTATTAGAGGCTATTTACATTCTCTTTATTAATTCAAAAACTAAAATATGCGCTATTTACTGAAAATTTTTAGAAGAAAAGTATTCCGTATTTTACCGTTTATACTCGGTTTGATCTTTGCCTTAGTTGTGGTACTCCAGAATGGAGCGATACTAGCGACATCCACTGAAATACTTTGGGATACTTATGGCGTACCCCATATTTTTGGTAAAGATACCCAAAGTGCATTCCAAGCATTTGGTTGGGCGCAAATGCAAAGTCACGGTAATCTGGTTTTACGTCTTTATGGTCAAGCACGAGGACGGGCTGCCCAATACTGGGGAGAAAAATATTTAGAGTCAGATCGTTGGGTACTGACTATGGGAGTCCCTGATCGCGCTCGTTCTTGGTACAAATTACAAAGTCCAGCTTTTCGCAATTACCCCTCTTCTGTCACTTTCCGGGTATTCTAAATAAAAGGACTAAAAGAAAAA
>NZ_JAVRCK010000051.1:0-61949 GCF_034530815.1 Nostoc sp. DedSLP03 | reverse complement strand
TTTTATCACCCAGTCAGTTTAAAAGATGTTGGTAATGACAAGCCTTTATAAGGGGAGGGTTAGGGTGGGGTAAACAAAGATTTGATACACTACCACAAACTTTTCAAACATCCTCTAACGTAACTCTCTTAAATTTTGAATTTTGAATACTTCGGCTACGCTCAGTACAAGTTTTGAATTTTGAATTATATTCATCCTTATGCCCTCGTGTAAACATAGTTTTAAATACATAAATAAACTTCCGTGTTCGCTTCTCTACATAACTGTTTTCAATTAGATAATATTGGGGCTAACTTTGGAGAAGATGCTATTTCCCCCTCATTATGCAAATCTGCCAAAATCCCAATTGCTCAAATCCATTCAACTCTGATAGCAATAGATTTTGCGTAAGTTGCGGACAAAACAACTTTGGCAAACTTCTCAGAAACCGTTACCGCGTATTAAGACTCTTAGGTGAAGGTGGATTTAGTAGAACATATTCTACAGAAGATGTAGACAGACTAAACGCCCCTTGCGTCATCAAGCAATTTTTCCCACAGTTCCAGGGAACAGGACAACGCACTAAAGCCGCAGAATTTTTCAAAGAAGAGGCTTTTCGGTTGTATGAATTGGGAGAAAATCATACCCAAATTCCCAGATTACTAGCTTATTTTGAACAAGGTACTAGCTTGTATCTTGTACAAGAATTTATTCAAGGAAAAACTCTCTTACAAGAAGTTCAGCAGCAAATTTATGGCGAACAACAAATTTGGGAACTTTTAGCTGATTTATTGCCAGTTCTGGAATTCATTCATACCCATAACGTCATTCATCGGGATATCAAACCAGAAAATATTATCCGCCGTGCAAGTGATGAAAAACCTGTCTTAATTGATTTTGGCGGTGCTAAACAGGTAACACAAACCAGTATTGGAAGACAAGCTACGGTAATTTATACCCTTGGCTATGCCCCAACAGAACAAATGGCTGGATTTGCTTGTCACGGCAGTGATTTGTATGCTTTGGGTGTAACTTGTGTGCGTCTTTTAACTCAATGTTTGCCCTTGCAGGATGCTTCTGGACAAATTAATGACCCTATTTATGATGCCATGAATGCTAAATGGTTGTGGCGCCAACATTTACAGAAAAAAGGTATTGCTATCAGCGACGAACTAGGAAAAATTTTAGATAAATTACTCAAACATCTACCGAGTGAAAGGTATCAAACAGCAGTTGAAGTCATCAACGATGTCAAGTTTGCCACATCGAACATTGAACCTGTTGCCTTAAAAATTGTTTCGATGCCTCAATCTATATTATCGCCGCTACCACAAAAAGTAATCGTCCCATTACCTTCATTAGAAACCTTTGAATTTGATGTAGTGACAGTAGACACAGGTGGTAGAGAAGTAAACCGCATGAACTGTAATGCAAACTTCTTTGCTGAAGAATTAGGTAAGTCTGTCACATTAGAAATGGTATCGATTCCTGGTGGTACTTACATGATGGGTTCACCAGAATTTGAAGGAGATGCTGACGAACGTCCACGACATCAAGTTACCGTTGAACCATTTTTTATGGGGAAATTTCCTGTAACTCAAGCACAATGGAGAGTAGTAGCAGCTTTACCCAAAGTCAAACAAGCTTTAAATCCCCATCCATCGAAATTCAAAGGTCTAGATAGACCAGTAGAAAATGTATCTTGGTATGAGGCTGTGGAATTCTGTCTCAGACTATCAGAAAAAACTGGACGCGACTATCGTTTACCGAGTGAAGCCGAATGGGAATATGCTTGTCGGGCTGGAACTACAACATCCTTCCACTTTGGCGAAACCATTACCTCTGAATTAGTCAGCTGCACTATAGAACCAAAAAGCAAATTCCGTAAAGAAACAACAAACGTCGGTAGTTTTGAAGTCGCCAACGCCTTTGGATTGTACGATATGCACGGGCTAGTTTGGGAATGGTGTGCTGATTCCTGGCATAACAATTACAATGACGCACCCGTAGATGGAACAGCTTGGGAAGTTGGCGGCGATATGAATCGTCGGGTGCTACGCGGTGGTTCTTGGAGTTTCAGTCCAGAATTGTGTCGCAGTGCTAGCCGTAGCTGGAATGAGTCAGACGGTGGACTGAGGGTTTGTGGCTTTAGAGTAGTATTTTCTGTAGAGGAAATTATTTAGTAATTTAATACCAAGCTATATAAATTATGAACAATAGAATTGAAAAAGGTGACATAGTAATTATAAATAAAAGTGGAAAACATTATCAGCAAGTGGGTGAAGTTAGTCAGGTAGATTACAATATTTTCTTTGTCAAAATAGTTTTAGTAAAGTTAGGCGATCGAGAAGAAGCCTTTGAAGAAAAAGATTTACAATTACAAACTAAAAAGCCGAGTCTACAAGAAGTTATTACATCAATAGACAAAATTTTAGAACAAGTCGATCGAATTCAGCACTTGCCGACACAAGAAAAAGTAGAGTTACCCAACCGTTTGAAATATCTGAAATTAGATATTCCTAAATTAGATAAGCAATTGATTCAAAAAAACTTTGACAGTATAGATAAAATACTTGCAGCAACAAGAAAAGTAGACTTTTCAGCCAGCTTTTGGCAGGAAATAGATCCTAATTTGGAGAAAATAAGCTGGTGGATTAGAACAAGTCTGTGAACTAAGAAGTAAATCGGCGACAAAAAATCAGCTTTCTCTAGTTCTCAGCTAGAGTCTGGGAATACCTATTGTAAGGATACGCCTCTTAAATTTCCAGCAGAACCGCTTTTAAGGCATTACCTCTGGCTGGAAACAAAAACTTTCTCTTGTGTTTTGGCTGAAGTTGATATGCATGAGCATTGCTGTGCTTTTATCAAGGTATTTATATCATTTTTTTATCATTATTACACTGAAATTATATAAGACATTATTGCAACTCTTAATTTAAACTTATCAATAATTAAAGGTAAGCTTATGTTTGACCATTTCATAATTATTAGGTTAAAGGGTAAATAATTGGCATTGGACATAATTAAACGTAACTATATTTTTTTCATTTTCTATCCTTAAAGCTTTATACTTTATACTTTACGCTTCATTCTGATGATTGATTTTTATTTGTAACTACTTACTTAACTTGATTTTTGAAATGCCTGGTTTAAATTTTGTTATTAACTGCACGTTTACGTAAACTTAACTTTGACGAATATTTTTTTAGAGTAAATTTTGACTTTATATATTAATAAAAAAGGTTTTATTATTTAAAATAAAATACAAAGATCATCAGAAATATATATGCATTTTTCTCAGTTTGCAGGGATTCTTGGTTGTACTACAGCAGCTTTCATCTCAATAGCACCCATACAGGTAGAAGCTGCAACTTTTAAAGTGATATCTGGAGTCACCAGCATCGATCGCGATCACGAAGAGATTCTTAGTAGTATTGGGCTAAACTTGACAGGTACTAATCAGACAGTTGCACCAATTCCTAGCAATTATTTAGTTGGTTTCAACATCGACTCAGCCACCAACTTCACGTTTAGTGACGAGGGCGGTTTTACTCCGCTCTCAGGTACAATCGAGCATACTGGTACTGTCACATTCAACAATCAAATTACTGTTGGTAACTTTTCAATCGGTTTTGCTCCAGGACGTACTGTCACAGGTGCCAGCGGACTTGTTTTAAGAGACACGTTTTCTTTAAATACAATTTTGTTTGATTTGAGCGCTCCAGGACTTGTGGCATTTGATGGCTACAATTTAACTATCCCTGATGTAAAATTGTTGATTTCTCCAGAGTTTGCTAATATATTAGGCGACTCTCAATTGACCGGTTTGTTTGCTGGAACTGCACGAATTGATGCTCAAGTTGCTGCCGTCCCTGAACCTGATAGTGTACTAGCAACTTTAGTCGCAGGTGCGGCTCTTTTAGCAACTAGATTTTATACTCAAAAAATTAAATGCACCTGAGATTTTGAAGCATAGCCAACCAAAAGTTTGCTCTACAACCTAACACTTCATCCTTTTCAAATCTCGTTCCTAGTCTTTGCTGGAACGAGACAACCCAATTATCACTCCTTTCTGAGTGGCGATTCTCACTTCTTTACTCAGCACAGGCTAAACGTCTCGCTAACGCTTAGTAAAAGTGCCCTATGACTAAATACTTTCCACTGTCATGCTGATGCAATGGCTAATACCAATTCAATTAATGATTGCAAGACATCCTTGGGTGAAGACGCGATTCATCGCGTCTCTACAAATGGTCTATTTGTCGCATTCTTTTTTTAAACTGGTATAACTACGTTCCTCTAAGATTACTTGTTGTAAAAAGTTTACTTTCTGAGCGCTGCACAGCATATATATAGTGCGGTATGTTGCGCCAGAGTGTCTCTTGAACGACCTTGAGTCCGTTCTTTTCAGCTACGCGGCGAGAGGGGATGTTCTCTGGGCGAATCAGGGAAATGACGCGATCGCAACCCAACACGTTAAAGGCGTAGTCTTGGCAAGCTGGCGATCGCTCTCGATCGTAATCAATGTACTCGAATTCAAAATTCAAAATTCAAAATTAATTTTTAAAATTCACACTGGCAATAATGAAACATGGGCTGAAACCACTTTCCAGCCTTCAGTAAACCTGTACCAAGTCTGGCTTTGTCGCCCGAAACGCTCTACACCATTGATGATTCGGCGAAATTCTAAAGTTACTGTTGCGGCATCTTTCCCAAAGGTTACAACCTTGAGATTCGAGATTTCTCGCTCTATTTTTGGGTTTGATCGATTCTGACGAAAGTTACGAATTTCATCACCGCCATAGAGGTTTTCTGTGATGCCAAACCGCACTACTTCGGGCGCATCCCAAAACAACCTATCCATCACTTCCAAATTATTATTAGAAAGGGCTTCTTCATACTTCAGGTACAAATCAGTTACTTCAGCTACAACAGCAGGGTCATTTATAGTAGTCATTGTTGTTACCAATTTTTGATGTTATGGCTAGATAATGCACTCTTTCAAATAGCCAGAGTTATTTTTCAAATTTCTAGAACTAAAAGCACGCAGCATGACCTGTGATTTATTTGATGCTTGCATACATCACCCCTGAGTCCTTCCCAGTTCTTAACCGTGAATAAAAAAGTAGGCAGTCATCGTAAAGGCAACAATCATCACAAATTTCCGAATTAAGTGCGGTTCAAGTTTACGAGCATAATGGGCGCTTAAGTAACCACCAAGAGAGCCACCGACTGCCATCAAAATAGCTTGATGCCAAGCAATCACACCAGCAAAAAGAAATGGAACGATCGCAATACCATTAATACAACTCCCTAAAAATGTTTTAAAAGCATTCATTTTGTGGATACTTTTGATACCTAAAAACGTTAGAGCTGCCAGCATTAAAATCCCTATACCTGCGCCGAAGAAACCACCATAGATGGCGATCGCTAGTTGAGCCAGTACCAAATTAAACAACGGTACAGATTCCGGTGATGTATTCTGACTTTTACGCTGCAACCACTTTTTGAACGGTTCGCCAAAGGTAAATACAACTGTTGCTAGCAGCAATAGATAGGGAATCAGCTTTTTAAAGACATCTGGCGATGTATACAACAAAGCTATGGAGCCAATCATGCCACCAACTAAACTGACACCACATAAAAGTAAAAAATCTCGCCGCTCGATGCCCAAATCTTGACGATATGCTCCCGCACTGGCTAGAGCAGCCACCCAAATTGCAGTATTATTGGTGGCGTTAGCTGCGATCGGGGCGACACCTGTAAAGATGAGAGTTGGAAACGTGATAAAGCTTCCACCACCCGCTACAGCATTTAAGCCGCCTGCAATGAAAGCGGTACTAAACAACAGCAAGCTATGGATAAACGTTAATGATGGCGGCATTATTTTGAATTACGAATTACGAATTACGAATTATAAATCTGGGAATATCACTTGGAGAATGGGCAATCAAGTCAGCACCATGAGCTTTTAATTCCTCCTCAGTTCCATAGCCATAGGTGACACCAATTGAGGCGATTTGATGGCGCTTGGCTCCAATGATGTCATGTGAGCGATCGCCTACCATCACCACAGTAGAGGGTAAAAGTTTTTCTGTTAATAAAATATGGTGAATTAAGTCACCTTTTATGCTCCGCGTTCCGTCAAGTTCACTACCATAAATACCATCAAAAAGCAATGACAAGCCAAAATATTCAATAATTTGCGTAGCATAAATATATGGTTTAGAAGTTGCAACAAAAGTTTTATAACCAGCAAAACGAATTGCTTTTAAAACTTCTGTAATTTGGGGATAAAGTGAGTTTTCAAATAATCCAATTGTGGCAAAACGACGACGATATAGTAAAATAGCTTGTTCAATTACTGTACCATCCAAGGTATTGAGTAATTGCGAAAAGCTATCTTTCAATGGTGGGCCAATACACCAATTTAATTCATCAGCATTCGGTGGTTCGTAACCAAGTTCAGAGAGCGCATACTGAATGCAACTTGTAATGCCAGGTTTCGGATCTGTTAAAGTCCCGTCTAAATCAAAAAGGATAGCGGAGAAAGGCATATTTTAATTCGTAATACTTCGGCTACGCTCAGTACAAGTTCGTAATTCGTAATTCGTAATTAAGAAAGTAACGTTCTAAAATTAGCCCATGCCCCATACTTCGGCTACGCTCAGTACAAGCGCCCAATGCCCCATGCCCAATTCCCAATTCCCAATTCAACTTCTAATTTTGAACGATTTCATAAACCCTTCTGCACTAAGTAAGGCGATCCCCAATGTGACAACACCAATCCCTACACTTTGAATCACGTTTAAAGTTTCGCTAATCGTTATCCATGCCATTAACGCTGTCAATGCTGGACTGCTAGAGCCGATTATAGAAGCGGTAGATGCGCCAACCATCCGAATCTCCACATTGTTTAGAGTGTGTCCGAGAAAGCTGACAAGACCAGAAAATATGCTGCCAATCCATAGGGGTGTCCAGTCAAGTTGGGTGTTATTAGCTGGCCAGAACAGTAAGCTAATACCGGAGAGTAGTAGAGTACAGGCAAAACTGATCCACGTAAAAGGAATTGGATGGAATTTTTCTAAACATTTTTGAGCAATGATGCAATAAAAGGCGTAAACGATCCCAGCGCCAAAACTAGCGAAAATACCGATCGCAATGGTATGACTGCTGTAGGTAGCAGAAGATTGGGGAATGGTGAGAGCGCTTCCTACCAGAATAATAGCCATTACTAGCCAACGGAACAATGTGGGGCGTTGGCCAAAAAACTTCCAAGATAGCAGCGCTGTAAATACGGGATAAGTAAAGAAAAGGGTTAAGGCAATACCTGTGGGAATCAAGCCAATAGCAATGTAGAGTGAGGCAATATATACAAACATCAGCACTCCACAGCTAAGAGCTTGAATTAGAATATCCCTACGCTTGCGGGCGAACAAGTCTTGAAATTCTGTCCAAGCAGATGGATATAGCTTGAATGATAGAGATGCCATGAATGGAACCACCAGCAGCATTCGCATGAACATCAGCAAAAAGGAATTCTGCAAATCCGGTTTAACGTATCCACCGAGCAAAAATAAACCTAGTACGAGATGTTCTGAAAACAAAACTCGGACTGTAACGTTGTGAAACGTTAAAACAAAGGAGGATAGTAGAACCGTTAGGATGCCCAACACGATAAAAAGTTTCCTTAGAGACGACTTGATTGTATTGTTAAAATCACTGGAATAACAAACCAGATGAAGTTTGAAGAAATCAAAGCCGTTATTTCAAAAATACTGCCAGACGGTTAAAGAGACGCGATAAATCGCCGTCTCTACTCTTAATTTATCTATCAATTATTTATTGACAGACTACTAGTGTTGCTATCCGTGCAATGCGTGCATAAGGTGAGTTAGGTGTATAGAAGAGTTTCATAAAAAAGCGCGATCGCCATTAGTCAGCAGAAGGTTAAGCCAGCAAGGGGGAGGGAACAGGGAATGTGGAGTTCAAAGGCTCATTAATGAAGCTCAAAGACTCATTAATGGAGTTCAAAGCCTCATTAACGAGTATCAAAGGCTCATTAATGAAGTTCAAAGGCTCATTAATGAAGCTCAAAGACTTATTAATGGAGTTCAAAGCCTCATTAACGAGTATCAAAGACTGATCTCCTATTCCCCATACCCCATGCCCAATACTTAAGTATTATGCAGTCACCACCTCACGTCGGTTGTACTGAGAAGCATCTCCCTTGATGGCTTCACTTTGTTTACCATCGATGCCAACTGGAAGGTCGCCGACAATTGTAACTCGTTGAACGTGGCGGGGCTGGTCGCCGTAATCTGCGATCGCATAATGTTGAGTAGCCCGATTATCCCAAAAAGCAACATCACCAACTTGCCAACGCCACCGGACTGTGTTCTCAGGACGTGTAATATACGCTTGCAACAGCCGCAGAATGTCATCTGATTCAGTTGTTGATAAGCCACGGAACTGGCGCACAAATCCGCCGATGAATAGTCCACGCTCTCCAGATTCGGGATGGACGCGTACAACTGGGTGCAGAGTCTCGTATACAGTGGAGGTGAAGACAGCCCGGTAAGCTTTGGCATCTTCAGGTAGGTCGAATGCAGTAGCATAATCGTATTTGTTGCTATGTACTGCCCAAAGTTGGTCTGCAAGATTACGTAGATGAATAGGTAAATCTTGGTATGCAGTGACGGAGTTTGCCCAGATTGTATCGCCACCAGTTGGCGGAATTTCAAGCGCTCGTAAGATAGAACCGAGAGGAGGACGGTCTACAAATGTTACATCTGTATGCCAGCTATTGGCGCGGGAAGTGGTACGCCCATAATTCAGGTCTAAGACTTCTGGGTTTTCTGGCAGCGATGGTACAGTGGGGTGGGCTGTAGTGACTTCACCAAAACGACGAGCGAAAGCAACCTGTCCATCAGCATCAAGCTGTTGCTGACCACGGAAAAAGATCACTTTGTATTTGACTAGAGTCTTGCGAATATCACTGATGATGTCATCGCTGAGTTTAGAACTCAGATTAACACCAATAATTTCAGCACCAATACGTCCTGCAACTGGTTTGATGTCAAAGTATTGAGAACCCATATTTTTATCTCCAAGAAGTTTATGTTTTGACAAATGTAGAGACGCGATTCATCAGACGCGATGAATCGCGTCTCTACTAAACACCAGGGGTAGATCCGCCATCAACGATAATCTCCGTTCCTGTAATTGATGCAGCAAGATCGGACACCAAAAATAGCGCCAGCGCGGCAATTTCTTCTGGCTGGGCGATTCTTTTTAAAGGAATACTTTGGACATTTTGTGCCTTTACTTGCTCAACGGTGATGCCTTGCGCTTGGGCATTTTGCCGCGCTAAAGTCTCGGCACGCTCAGTAGCTGTAGCACCAGGGGAGATAGCGTTAATGCGAATCTTGTACTCGGCTAGTTCTTTAGAAATGCCCTTTGTGAAATTCAGCAAAGCAGCATTGCTTGTACCACCAGCTAAGAAGTTCGGACGAGGTGTCCGTCCTGCACCACCGACTATATTGACAATCCGCCCATCACCGCGACTTTTTTGATGGGGAACGACGGCTCTAACTAAGCGGATATAGCCTAATAATTTTAAGTTCCAAGCATCCAAAAATAAATCATCAGTGGATTCTAGGAAAGATCCAGCACGGGCTGATCCGGCATTGTTAATCAAGATATCAATCTGATTAAATTGGGCTAATGTTGTGGAGACAACTTTTTCAACATCCTCAGCTTTCATTAAATCGGCGCTGATGGCAATAACTTTAGCGCCAGAACTTTGTAAGGACTGGATGTCTGCTACAGCTTGATCTAAGCGTTCTTGATTGCGGGCTGCGATCGCTACATTCACACCTTCACTATAAAGAGCTTTGGCCGTAGCTAAACCAATTCCTGCACTTCCTCCTGTAACGATCGCAGTTTTACCTGATAGTTTTAGTTCTAAGCTCATACAAACTTACCCTCAAAAATCTAAATAATTTAGTTGCGAACCAATAATATTGCTGATTGAGAACCTGTATTGTGGATATCCAAAATGGCTTGATTTTCTTCACAAGTGCAGCCCAGAAGTATTTTGATTTCTGTATCCTGTTTTTCCAAATCAACACTACAAATGACGGCGGTTGCTTTTTTACTGGTTAACGAAATTCAAAAACAGCGGTATCTTGATAAACTTACAGTATTTTATGACTTGTAAAAAGAAAAGTATCACAGACAGCCAGAAGAATCAAGCACCTTGTGGAGAAATTCGCTGTTGACACTTGCACTTTAGTCAAGCCAAATAGCTTTCGTATGGTTCGGCGTTCTTTTTATGAATTCAAACAGTGTAAACGCGAAAATTATTAGCAGGTCTGCGTTATGGTGTTTTCGCCTTTATTGTTGAGTTTGAACCTCTACTTTTGCATCCGATTCATTTCCACTTTGAGAAACTTTTTCTGGGCCGCACTGTACCGGAGTTACTCCTGTACCTTGAGTGAGTCCGTGTTTCGTTGTGGTGTCGTAAGCATTATTATCAGTATTTGCTTGGGCGTAAGTATCGTTAAAAATCTTGTCAGATACTGAGGTTGTTTTGCCAAGAAGCTTTTTGTGTAAATCCTTAAAAGCCTTCTCGTCAATACTAATGTGCCCATTCTCGTGTGTATCAAGAGCGCTATAAAACCTTGCCCATTCTTTTTTAACAGGTTCGCACTGTTGGTCGAGTTCCGTCCAGACGGGCATTGCCTTAGTTTCTGTTACTAAGACATCTGCTTCGTAGACAATTTCATCAGATTTATCTTCTGCTTGGTAAGTTTTGACATCTTTTTCGGGGGCACAAGTAACACTGCCCGCTTCGCCCTTTCCTTGTGATGTTAAGTTTGTAATTGCTTCGGTAATATTTTTTCCAGAAGCAGTAATTGTGGTATTTTTTTTGTCAATTTTAGTTGTGCCTTTTTTGGGCGGCATACCACTAGATGTCTGTTCAACAGGGGCTGGTGCTGTAGATGCATCGCTTTGTTTTTGCACTTTGCCTGTCTGCTGTACCACATGGGTTAACTCATGGGCTGTCAACTCGTTATTACCAGGTGATTTCTCGGCGCTAAAGTAAATATCACTACCATGAGTAAAGGCTTGCGCTCTCAACGACTTATTCATCTGCGTAGCATTGGAGTCAGTATGTACTCGCACATCGTCGAATTTACTACCAAAGCGTGGTTCCATAAACTCTCGTACTTCGGGAGATAACGGGCTTCCTCCACCCTTACTATTATCTAACTGACTCTCAATATTATCTTGGGTTTGAACGCTGCGATCGCTAACGCGTTGTAGTGACAACTCGGTTTCTACTTCTTGTTCTTCTTGCTCACAATCTGCACATTCTCGCTGTACTATATGTGAATCTATTGCACCGATATTTATATTTGACTTAAGTCTAGGTAGAAGCATAATCTGGTCAGCTGACTGCTCATACTGGTCTTTTGGCTGGCTACCTATAAGTTGCGGCTGTGGACGACGCAAAGATATCCGACTAATGTCGTGAACAAGAGGTTTTTCTTTAATAGCTTCTGGTTCTAATAATTGCTCATTAGCAGACGTGGCTTCTTGAAGGTCGCCATTGAGCGCAGTATTATTATTTGTTGGTAAACCAAAACCGCGTGTTGGATTGGCCAATGTGGGAATATTGGATGAGACAAGCGATGGATTCGTAAAATTTGATGTCCCTATGTGGGGCCCCTTCCATGTAGTTAAAGGCAAAGCGGCTTGTCTTTTAATGTCGCCCATCTCTCAATTCCTACATTTTCTAGATTAATTAGTAACCTCTTACATATTGCATTCCAGTATCTTCTAAGTAGGTAGACATAATCAAATATAAAATCAACTCCTAGTTTGTAGTGAACGATTTATCGCTCAGAGCAAGGATTATCAGGACTAAAGTCCTGACTACAAACTTGAAATTTATTTATGCCTAGATACTTATACAAAAATTTAACTATTTTATTGACATCCTGATGTATAGACTTTAGTCTAGTTTTGTCATTATTCAGCTACCCAAATATTCAAAAATTGACATTTAGTGAAATTAATTATGCGTTATTGAGAACACATCATTAATTTCACAAGCAGATGTCTAATCAATAGCTAACGAACCGTTCCCCGCAGGGCTTCAGCATCAATTGGTTTGATGAGGTAAATTAACAGCAGATTCCAAACAATTGCTGCAATCAAAGGTAGTTTGCGAATTAGCTTCATTAATTTCGGATTATAACTGCCTTCAATCTCTGCAATTTTCAGGTTGTAACCTGCACAGCGTTGCAGACGTGGGAAAAACTTGGGATGTTCGGTATTCAACATTACAGGAAAAGCCCGTCCTGCGGTTTCATTGGTGTTGCAGACAACTTGGATATCAAATTCTGTGGCATCAAGTCCCAATGATTTGTAGAACCCAGAACGTTCATGAACTGTCAGGGTGTGAGTAGCAAATACTGACAGCAAGAAAAAACGACTCCACAGCCTAGATTTCCAGGTGTTCCAAAGTTGCGGTTGAGAACGCAATAATGCCTTGAATATATCTCCGTGACGGTTTTCGTCTTGACACCAGCTCTCAAAGTAGCGGAATATGGGGTAAAACTGGTTTTCTGGGTGCTTTTCTAGATGCCTGAAAATAATAATGTAACGCCAGTAACCGATTTTTTCTGAGAGGTAAACGGTGTAAAGTACCCATTCAATCGGGAAAAATGTATAAGTGCGGGTTTTAGTAACAGCGCCTAAATCAAGGGAGAGTTTAAAATCAGCCATTGCTTTGTTGAGAAATCCGGCGTGGCGAGCTTCATCACGCGCCATCATTTGAAAGATTTCCGCTAGCACTGGGCTACGATTTTTTAGCTTGCGGGATAATTCCTTGAATAGCAAGAAGCCGGAAAACTCAGAAATGCAAGAACGTTCCAAATACTCTATAAACGCCTGCCTTGCTTCACCGTCAATGTGTTCCCAAGACTGCTCAAACGCTTCATCCCGGACAAAATGGTGCCGATTGTAGTCTGTCCGCATTTCTGTCAACATCGCCTGCAATTCCGTTTCCTGGGCAGACAAATCCAGCTTGGCTGCGGTTTCAAAATCTGTAGTGTAAAACCGGGGGGTGAGTACAGTTTCTTTGCTGGGGGTTTTAGTTTCTGGCTTGGGTAGGGTGTTAACCATGAGTGATGAGGCGAGCGAGTCAATAGTTCTATAACTATAAAGCTATGACAAATGCAATTATTTTGCTAGACCTATTTACAATCCTTCAGTAAAGTCAAAATTTCTGAATTTTTCTTCAACGGGTCGCGCCCAAGAAGGATTCGCCAATTTCAGCCAAGCGTAAAAGGGACTGGGGACTGGGAACTGGGAAAATATTTCAAAATTTGCTGTGGGTAATAGCCCCGAACATCATTTTTGAGCTGATTACCCAATCCCTAATCCCCATTCAAATCTTCCCAATCCCTAGTCCCTAACTCAATCATAATTCTTTCCCCCTGCTCCCGTTCGGCTACGCTCACGGCAAGCCTGCTCCCTGCTCCCTGCCCCCTGCCCCTGCTCCCTGCCCCCTGCTTCACCGCAGTAATTCCTCAACTTGATGCTGGCTCCACAATGTTCTGTATAAGCCCTGTTGTTGTAAAAGTTCTAAATGATTTCCGACCTGCACAATTTTTCCCTTTTCCATGACAAAAATTCGGTCAGCTGCCGCCGCCGCTGATAATTGATGCGTAATAAAAATTACTGTTTTACGTTCAGTACCACTGGAGAGATTTTTGAGGATTTTCGTAGCTGTTTGATTATCTACACTAGAGAGAGCGTCATCCAAAATTAATACTGGAGCATTGACCAACATTGCTCGAGCCAAAGCAGTACGTTGGCGTTGACCGCCAGAAAGATTAATACCGCGTTCGCCAACAATAGTTTCATATTGTTGGGGAAAATTCTGGATTTCTGATTCAATTTGGGCAAGTTTAGCGACAGCTTCTACCTGCTGTTGTTCGCTAACTGGATCGCCGTAGCGAATGTTATTTTTGATTGTAGTGCTAAATAGAAAGCTATCTTGAGGAACGTAGGCGATCGCACCTCGTAAATCTGTCAAAGCGATCTTAGTAATATCTACCCCATCTAAAAACAATTGTCCTGATTCAACATCCAACAAGCGCGGTAAAGCATTGGCCAAAGTGGATTTACCCGAACCAATTGCCCCAACAATCGCGACAGTTTCTCCAGGCGCAATGGTAAAGTTAACATTTGCTAAAGCTGGAGTCGTGGAACCAGGGTAATTGTAGGTGAGATTTTTAGCTGTTAGTTCGCCTTTGAGTTCAGCCACTGGCAGATGTATGGCATCGGCTGCATCTTTAATTTTTGGTGTGACAGAGAGAATAGCTTCAAGCCGATCGATACTAACTTCACCGCGTTGGTAGGCAGTAATTGTAAATCCTAAAAGAGCAGTGGGGAAAACTAGACGCTCTACATAAATTAACAATGCTAAAAAATCGCCGACCTGAAGTGTCCCAGCAGACATCCGTGCCGATCCTAGCCAGATGATCACCAGCGAACTGATATTAGCTAACCCACCAATTAGCGGAAACAGTGTATTGCGGAGTTTTGCCAATTCCAGGTTAGCAGTCAATAGCTGCTGATTTTTCTGGGCAAAAGCTCGACGCTCGTTTGCTTCTTGAGCATAAATTTTTATTAAGGCAATGCCACTGATATCCTCTTGGATGAGTTCGCTGATGTCAGAGAGTTGCTCTTGGACTTTTGCTTGTTGTTTGCGTAAGCGATCGCTAAACAGACTCACCAATAAGAGCATAAAAGGGTATACTGCCAGGGCGGCTAGGGTGAGATCCACACTAATTGTCAGCATTACTGGCAGTGTCAGGGCGTAGGCAAACATCGTATTTGCCAAACTCAAAACCGCAAAACCCAATAACCGCTTGATATTCTCCACATCGCTAGTAGCACGACTAATCAAATCGCCAGCAGTAGTACTGGCAAAATAACCAGGCTCTAGTTTCAGTAAGTGTTCAAAAATCCGTTGTTTCAGGTCAAATTCCACCTGACGCCCCACCCCAAATAGCCAAATGCGTGATGCCATCCGCATTAGCCACATTGCCGAACTAAGCAATACAATAACTACTACGTAATGCAGTATTTGGTTCCAGCTGAAGGTTGTCGAGAGTTTGTCAACACCAGCACGAATCAACCAAGGGATATAAACACCCAGTGCATTGACAGACAACAAAGCGAGAATACCCAAGGAGGCTTCTTGCCAATGGGGTCGTAGGTAAGCACTGAGTTTAGCGATTCGTCGAGATTTTGCCATTAAAGCAATTGTGCAACTTTATCATCTAGATTAACTGCTAGTCCAAGAAGGCAGCTATGAAGAGGAAATATCGCTTGTTAGAAATTCAGCTTTTGTTACCCCTTTTAACTGGATAGTTATTGCCATTCATTACTAGTAGTCCATCACAGCAACTTTAATGAAGAAATAAGTTCGTAGTAAGGACTTTAGTCCTTTGATTCATGGCTCAAGCGCTTACTACGAACCAATTATTGTTCTCTTGCCTTGATTACCGCTGAACACGCAAGAACCTGTAAATTTCAAGGAGATAACTTTCCCAAGTTCTTGTTGTCAATTGCAATGTTTCCGAATTTGGTACAAAGTCTTCAAGTCGTAAACCGCGTGTGCGAATATCTTGAGGACTTCCTTGTAATAAATAGGGAGGCACTCTCAAATTATAAGAAAGAATGCTATCCCCCGTTACATCTGAGATATTCGCTGTGGTGGGTTGCCCTAATGCCACCAGTGTCCCAGATGTTGGTGTAGCAGTTGCGACAGACGTTTGGCCCGTCATTGCTAGAGGTGCTCTATAAAGGAAATAGGCGACTGCTGGTGTACTTGCTAACAGCAAAATAGTCAGTGCCCAACCGATCAAGTATCCTCCTGGTTTATCTATTCCACCTCCTTTGATTTTCTGAGCGGCAAGAATCATCAGTAAAACAGAGGCTCCTAGAGGCTTGAGTGGAAAAGATAACATCCTCCACAACGACGCCACAGCAGGTTCACTGGGGTTAAGAAATGATAGGGCTACGATTACCAAGATAACGACTAAGATTAATCGTCCGACAAAAGTTCCAGAGGGATAAAATCGCTGGAACAGAGAATAAACGATAGTGCCAATCAGCAGCCACAGCAGTACCCGGCTTAACAATAGAAACATAGACTAACTCTCAAATTTTCTGGTGCAGTGAGCCAGTGTGGTGGTGTTCGCGTAGCGTCTCCGTCAGGAGAGGCAGTCCGTTTTGATCGGGGTTGCCCCCAGAAAAGACTGCCATGCAGGGAAACCATACATAAAACAACTGGCGACTTCTTACTGATAGCGACGTTATAAGCGTCACCCGTAAGGCTCAACCTAGAGGTTTCGGGAAATGGATTTATTTTATTGTCAAATTGTAATCGTACTGTTTGACTTAAAATTTCTCAAACCTCACACCCAATGACTACCGTCGTAGTGATTTTAGTGCAATTTTTTGACACTGCGTCTATTATTTATAATTTTCCAGAAGAGTAATCTAGTACCGGTAAACTAAATTAATTAAGTAATCGACTCAAAAGGAAAAACTATGTCGCCTGGAAAGCCTACTATTCTGGTAACGGGGGGAGCTGGATATATTGGTTCTCATACAGTGCTTGCTTTGAAGAAAGCGGGTTATGGCGTTGTCATACTTGATAATCTGGTATATGGACATCGCGATCTAGTAGAAGAGATTTTACAGGTAGAACTGATAATTGGGGACACAAGCGATCGCGCCTTGCTCGATCGTGTATTTAAAACCCACGATATTGCCGCAGTGATGCATTTTTCTGCTTATGCCTACGTAGGAGAATCGGTGAGCGATCCGGCTAAATATTACCGCAATAACGTCCTTGGTACTTTGACCCTGTTAGAAGCGATGCTGACAGCATCTGTAAAGAAATTTGTCTTTTCTTCTACCTGTGCCACCTATGGGGTACCGGAATTCGTGCCCATTCCAGAAACCCATCCCCAAAATCCGATTAATCCTTATGGCGCGACAAAGCTGATGGTAGAAAGGATTCTCTCTGATTTTGATGTTGCTTACGGTTTGCAATCAGTGCGTTTTCGCTATTTCAATGCTGCTGGTGCTAATCCCGATGGCTTACTAGGCGAGGATCACAACCCAGAAACCCATTTAATTCCCTTGGTGCTAATGACAGCTTTAGGGAAACGAGAATCCATTTCAATTTTCGGCACTGATTACCCCACGCTCGATGGTACGTGTATTCGCGATTATATTCACGTTAACGACTTAGCAGATGCCCATATTTTGGGATTGGAATATTTATTAAAAGGTGGCGATAGCGAAGTTTTTAATTTGAGCAATGGCAGCGGTTTCTCCGTCAGAGAAGTCATAGCCGCAGTCGAAGAAGTGACAGGAATTAGCATACCAGTAGAAGAACGCGATCGCCGTCCTGGCGATCCCCCGGTTCTCATTGGCACCAGCGATAAAGCCAGAACAATCTTAGGCTGGCAACCTCAGTATCCATCCATCAAAGATATCGTTGCTGACGCGTGGCAGTGGCATCAGAAGCGACATAAATAAGGGCATGGGGCATTGGGCATGAAGAAGAGACAAGGTAGACACGGAAGAGGGGGGAGACTTGGGAGAGACTTGTTCAATAATTGCCCCTTGTCTCCCTTGTCTCCCTGCTCCCCTGCTTCCTCCCTACTCCCCACCCCTCCTCATACTTTGCATGACGACAACTAAGATGCCGATAAATCCGAGAATTGGCAGTGCGATCGCCCAAGTTGGTAATTGTTGAGATTGACCTTCTACTAAATCATCATTGACATTTCGCAGGTTTTGTGGGTTCTGCGTAGACCCGCCCCCTGTCACAGTCACTTCAAATTTGAACTCAAAGGGTTTGAATCTTGCCCCAGAGGCAGGTTTGCCATTTAGTTGCAACTCATAAAGACCTGGCTTGGGAAAGACAACTTCTGCACCTGGAATGCCTTGATAACGTTCTGCTGACACAGGTTGTAACTGTGGTTCTAAAAGTGGTGGCTCTCCGGCTGCATAAGGTTCGGCATAAACAGCCAACTGACAATTACACTGTGACAGAGGAATCACCTTTCCACCTCTGCGGGTAAGTGCAAACCAGGCTTGGCTTGGTTCTCCAGCACGGGGATTATCGTTTGGTTCAATGTGGAGAGTGCCGCCAACATCTGAGGCTACTTCCACTTTATGAGCAAAGGCAGGGTAAAGATTAGTTATTGATATAACTAAGCAACTGAGGAATAATAAATACTTTATTGTTCCTTGATTCTTCCAGAAAATGTTTTTGAGAAGGTAACGCCTCTGTTTTTGACTCGTTGAAACGGAGCCAGAAAATAAAGATGATTTACCGCGATTTGGTTGGGGGAACATAAAACTTTTCTACGGCTAACTTTGACCAAAAAAAGCGCGATCGCACTAGCAAAACACTGAGAGTAACAATTACCATCAGTACTGCCGCTAATTTATTTCCCCAAGTTGATTGCAAGGAACCCAGGTAATGGGAACCAATCAACACAGTATGAATGGCACTCAAGAGCAAGGCTGGCACACTTAATAGATGAATCTGTCGCCAACGCTTGCCCAAAGATTTTTGCAACGATTCCCAACTTGTAAAAGCGGCGGGGGACATTAATACCAATGCTACAGCACCCGCAGCCATCCCCCACTGAAATTCTGGCGGCAGAAACGAAAAGGCGGCAAAATTCCATTGCAATGAGTGTTCTATCATGTGGAAGGTGTGAACCACAGAAAGCACAAAAGCTCCCACTCCCAAGCCGCGACGATAACGCAGTGGTGAAGCCCACAAGCCACTAATCGGACGCGCAATTAAGGCCAAAATTAAGCAGATTAAGGCGGCGTGTCCGGTGTAATCTACCATTGTGTCACCAGTCCGCAGCAAGGTGATGATGCCAATGGTGAGTGTTACCCAACCGCCTAATCGAAACAACTGACTGCGCCTGTCTTTACTTACCAAAGATGTGGAAACGCCTACACCTAGCATTGTGGGCAAGGTTCCCAAGCCAAAAGCCAGCATAGTAGCTGTACTCATCCATATATTGCCAGTTTCAGCAGCTTTAATTTGGGCAGCATACAGGAAACCACAGGGCATTAAACCCCAAGTCATCCCTAAAAGCATTGGCGTCCACCATTTGGTTTTTAAGGAAAGTTTAAGCATTCCGCTGCTGAGGCGATCGTGTAAACTACCTTGCAATAGGGGATGTAATACGGGAATACGCGGTAATAAATCGGGTTTTAGTTGTCCTAAGCCAAACCAAATCAACATCACACCAGTCAAAATTGCCATCCAGCGCCGGAAGTCGCTGCCAACACCCGCTAGCTGTCCACCTTGCAGCAATACCGAACCTAGCGCCCCAATGCCAGCACCGACTAGAGCATAGCTCAACATCCGTCCCAGGTTTAGCAGGATATGAAATTTTAATTGCTGTTGCCAAGTATCGGGTTTTTCTAAGGTTAATGTCCGTCCCAAGGAGACTGTTTTTGGACTTTTCGGCTGATGAGACAGAGAAAATGCCACTGTTAGCGGGCCACACATCCCAAAGCAGTGTCCAAAACTCCCCAGGAACCCCAGGATTGCGATCAGCAATAAATCTACCATAAAAAAAGTTCCGAGTTCTGAGTTATGAGTCCTGAGTGTCCGAATAAAGATTTTGAAGAAGTAATAAGAAATTTTTCTTTTCTTCTTACTCAGTACTCAAAACTCCTCTAGTGCGGAACTGTAAGTGAAGTTGCGATCGCTGTCAAAAGACAAAGCGTCAAACTTGATGTTTTCTCTATTGAAGAATTCTGTTTGATAAATTAATTTTACTTATAAAAAACCGTAAAAAAATAATACGAAATAATCTTTTTTGAGATGTTTTATGTTTTTATTTCCTAAGAATTACTACTAGCGATCGCTACATTGATAATGTTGTACCGAAAGCCAATAAACAATTTGCAAAAATTCATTCAAAAACAAAGTTATCTGCATATAGGGGTTTTTCTGGCAACTCTCTTGAGCATTATATTGTTCAGTTGGGTAGCACTCTCGCAACAACCAGTTACCCTCAATCTGTTAATGACTGCCCCTGATGCCCAACCTTGGAGGCAGGGTTTAATTAAAGACTTCGAGGCTGAGAACCCAGGTATTCGCATTAACCTAGTTGAAGGGCCTAATGCCACAAATTTGCTCGAAGACCTGTATACCTCATCTTTTATCTTGGGTGAATCTCCGTATGACCTGATCAATATGGATGTGATCTGGACATCCAAGTTTGCTGCTGCTGGATGGTTGCTACCTTTAGGCGATCGCATTTCTAAAAAAGAGTTAGCAGCATTTTCACCACAGGATGTAGAAGGGGGACGTTATCAAAACCAGCTGTACCGCATTCCAGTGCGTTCCGACGTAGGAATGCTCTATTACCGGGAAGATTTAATCAAACAAGCCGGATTGCAACCACCAGAAACATTTGATGATTTGATCCGAATTTCCCAAGTTTTGCAGAAGAAAAAGCAGGTGAATTGGGGCTATGTTTGGCAGGGTCGCCAATATGAAGGACTTGTGGCGATGTTTGCGGAAGTCCTCGATGGCTTTGGTGGCTTCTGGGTTAAACCCGACACCCTTGAAGTTGGACTAGATCGACCAGAAACATTAAAAGCCATTGAGTTTCTACGTAGTACCATCAGCGAAGGCGTTTCTCCGCCTGGAGTCACAACCTATCAAGAAGAAGACACCCGCCGTTTGTTTCAAAGTGGTCAAGTAGCGTTTTTGCGTAGTTGGCCTTATGCGTGGCCTCTAGCCCAAGCAGAAAATTCGCCAATTCGGGGCAAAATTGCGATTAAACCGATGGTTCATGCTCCTGGGAAGACGGGAGCGGCTTGTCTTGGGGGCTGGGGTTTAGGGATTGCGAAATCTTCTCAACATCCTGAAGAAGCTTGGAAAGCAATTCAGTATTTTACCAGTCGGGAAGCACAGCGCCGATTCATTTTCAGTGCAGGTTATGTGCCCAGTCGCCGGGAACTGTTTACAGACCCAGGGATTGTTTCTAAATACCCCCACTATCCGCAGTTATTGGAGGTTGTGGACAATGCAGTTTTACGTCCACCGATCGCGCAATATGCTCAAACATCAGATATTTTACAGCGTTATCTCAGCGCTGCATTATCCGGTCGAATGAATCCTGAACGAGCAATGCAAGCTGCTGCTGCCGAAACACGCCGACTGCTGGCGGCAGGGGGAAAGCAATTAAAAATTAAAAATTAAACAACTTGTGCTTTCTGCCTGCTCTTTGCCAATGCCCAATACCCAATGACCAATGACCAATGACAAATGACAAATGACAAATGACAAATTTACATACACTTAGAAATCGAGAACAACAGACAGCCTGGATTTTATTAACACCAGCATTGCTGCTGTTGTTGTTTGTATTTGCCTACCCGATTTTACGAGCATTTTGGTTAAGCGTATTTACTAGAAATTTGGGAACAGAGCTACAACCCGTATTCTCTGGTTTGGAGAATTATGTGCGGATGGCGGGGGATGGTCGTTTCTGGCAGAGTTTGTGGGCGACAACCGTGTTCACAACAGCATCAGTAATCTCAGAACTACTGCTAGGACTGGGGATTGCCCTAGTTCTCAATCAGGCGTTTGTTGGTCGGGGCATAGTGCGTACAACCGCCATTATTCCTTGGGCTTTGCCTACTGCTTTGATTGGTCTGGCGTGGGCTTGGATTTTTAACGACCAGTTTGGGGTTGTGAATGATATTCTGCTGCGCTTGGGGCTGATTAAAACTGGGATTAATTGGTTAGGAGATCCAACGCTGGCAACGATCGCAGTGGTTTTTGCTGATGTTTGGAAAACTACGCCGTTTATTAGTATCCTGTTGCTGGCTGGGTTGCAGTCGATATCAAAAGACCTCTATGAAGCTTACTCAGTCGATGGAGCAACTGCTTGGCAAAGTTTCCGCAATATTACCCTGCCATTACTGCTGCCGCAGATATTAATTGCAGTGCTATTTCGGTTTGCTCAAGCTTTCGGAATTTTTGACTTGATTGCTGTGATGACTGGGGGTGGCCCTGGTGGCGCTACGGAAGTGGTGTCATTGTACATTTACTCCACGGTGATGCGCTACTTAGATTTTGGTTATGGAGCAGCCTTGGTAGTAGTGACATTTTTAATATTAATTGCGGCAGTGGCGATCGCTAGTTTCTTACTTAACAAATACCGCGCCAAAACATCAGGAGCTATTTAACCGATGAGTGTAACTCCCCAAGCAGTGCCAACGACTCCAAAACGAACCGGGGGAACCAAGTTTTCTCTAAAAAAAATCTTGCTGGGCATCATAGTTGTATTAATAGTGCTATTTAGCCTAGCACCAGCTTTATGGCAATTGCTGACCTCGTTTAAAGTAAATGACGATATTGCCGCCGTTCCTACTGTTTATTTCCCCACACGCTTTACTTTCAATCACTACATTGAGTTATTCACCCGTCGTCCATTTTGGCGCTACATCTTCAACAGCGCTTTTGTGTCGATTACTTCTACTGCTGTAGCTTTAGCGATCGGCGCACCTGCGGCTTATGCTCTGGCACGGTTACGCCCTTGGGGTGAAAAAGTTATCCTCGCCAGCATTTTAATTGTTACCTTATTTCCTGGAATTCTCTTGTTCTTAGGACTATTAGAAATTATCCAAACGCTGAAATTAGGCAATAATTATCTGGCGCTAATTATACCCTATACTGCGATCAATTTGCCGCTAACAATTTTAGTACTTAAAAGCTTTTTTGAACAATTACCAAAAGACTTGGAAGATTCTGCTAGGGTCGATGGTTACAACACCTTTCAACTATTATGGCAAATCGTGCTACCCATGACCCTTCCCGCCTTAGTGACTACTGGAATCCTTACCTTTATTTTTGCTTGGAACGAGTTTATTTTTGCCCTCACATTTATGACTCGTGAAGAGTTGAAGACAATTCCCGTTGCTGCGGCTCAGTTGGGTGGTGCGACAATATATGAAATTCCCTATGGCCCGATCGCTGCTGCAACTGTCATCGGGACATTACCCCTGATTTTACTAGTTTTGTTTTTCCAGCGCCGGATTGTCCAAGGTCTTACCGCTGGTGCTGTCAAAGGATAGGGGTGAGCAGGGGAGAAATCAATTCAAAATTCAAAATTCAAAATTCAAAATTCAAAATTCAAAATTAAAGAACTTCTGCCTCCTGCCTCCTGCCTCCTCTTTCCCAATGCCCAATGACAAATGACAAATGAAAAATGGCTAAACTCGAACTTAAAAACTTGAATAAAACCTACAGTCCTAAAGTCGTCCCTGTTAAAGACGTTAGCTTAACTGTAGATAACCATGAGTTTCTCACTTTACTTGGCCCTTCTGGCTGTGGCAAATCCACCGTCCTACGCATGATTGCGGGTCTTGAAGAACCGACTCGCGGTCAGATCGAAATCGGGGATGTAGATGTCACCTATAAACGAGCAGCCGATCGCAATATTGCAATGGTATTCCAAAGTTATGCACTCTATCCCCACATGACGGTGTACGAAAACCTCGCTTCTGGACTGAAGCTGAAAAAAGTACCACCGACAGAAATTAAACAGCGAGTGGCAGAAGTGGCAGAAGTTTTAGGATTAGCAGAGTTAATGAACCGTAAGCCTGGTCAAATGTCTGGAGGTCAACGGCAGAGGGTTGCTGTCGGTCGTGCTTTGGTGCGTAATGCCGATGTCTACCTGCTGGATGAACCTTTAAGTAACCTGGATGCACTATTGCGGGAAAGAGTCCGAGCCGATATCAAGCAAATTTTTGCCGCTCAAAAAGTGCCAGTTGTTTACGTCACCCACGACCAAACCGAAGCGATGACGCTCTCTACGAAAGTTGCCTTGCTCAACGATGGCTATGTCCAGCAACTCGATCCGCCTGACCGCATCTATAACCATCCAGCTAATCTATTTGTGGCTGGATTTGTTGGTAGTCCGCAAATGAATTTGCTGACTCTACCTTGTAAGGGAAAATACGCGCTCCTGGGTAATTTCCAAATCCTTCTCCCAGATATACCAACTGTACCACCGCAGATTGTTCTGGGAATCCGCCCAGAAAATGTCCGCGTTGCTCAACCGGGTGATAGCCAGACTATTCAAGGGCGAGTGTTTTTAGTGGAAAATTTGGGTATGCACTATTTGGTCAGTGTCAGGGTTGAGGGTTCACAAACTGGAGCGATTACGGTACGTGCTTTGTTGCCAACAGACCAAAATTGGAGTAACGAGGATATTACACTCGCATTGCCCCCTGAAGATATTCACTGGTTTGATGTGCAATCTGGCCATGCTGTTGTTAAAAGACAAATGTTAGGTTAACGCAAGCAAGAGATGCGATGAATTGCCGTCTCTACAATAATCAGATTTATCGCGTCTTTGCGATCTCGAATTTTCATCAAAAAACCTTAACCAAAGCAATCCTAGAAAATGATGCTTGGGGATTTGCGCTACCCTAAGTCTGGAAGCCAAGGATAAATTAGATGAGAAAATGGATTTGGCTGATGCTGTTGGTGCTGATGACGGTTGCCGTGTTGGGTAGCAGAGGTAGCACGTTTTTTGAACAGCGTCCCTCACCGACAATTGTTGAGCGGATTCCGGTGGGAACACCCGAACTACAGGCATCAAGGGAAGTTGATATTACTCCCCAAGTGTCTACTGAGAAGTTGTTAAACCATATCCAAAAGTTGAATTTTCAGCGCTACACCACAAAAGAGCGATCGCTTACTCGCACTTATATTACAACTGAACTGAAAAAATTCGGCTGGAAACCTAAATTAGAAAACTTCTCTGACGGTGTGAATATTTTTGCCGAACGTCCAGGAACGAATAAAGCCGCGAAAGCAATTCTTGTAGCAGCACATTACGATACTGTTGCCTCTTCCCCTGGTGCCGATGATAATGCCAGTGGTGTAGCTGTAGTGCTGGAAGTCGCTCGGTTACTCGGTTCTCGTCCTACGCCACGGACGTTACAGCTAGCTTTTTTTGACCAAGAGGAAGCAGGACTTTTGGGTAGTCAGGCTTTTGTGAGTAAGACAGCACGCTTGCAAAATTTAGGCGGAGCGATCGTTATGGATATGGTAGGTTACGCTTGTTACACTCCTGGATGTCAGAAATACCCTGCCGGATTGCCTGTTACGCCACCTAGCGACAAGGGCGACTTTTTAGTAGTAGTCGGTGATACAGAACATTTGCCTTTCTTAAATGCCTTTCAAAACTCACAAAATATCCCCTCAACCGCCCTGAATAAACAAAAATCAATGCCAGCAGTTCTAACATTACCAATTCCTTTTAAAGGTTTACTGACACCAGACACCTTACGCAGCGATCATGCACCGTTTTGGTACCAAGGCGTGGGTGCTGTGCTGGTGACAGATACCGCAAATTTACGCACTCCGCACTATCATAAACCTAGCGATGTGCCAGCGACTATCGAGCGATCGTTCTTCAGCGGAGCAGCACAAATTGTAGTTAATGCGACTAGTGCCTTATTAGAGAAAAATCAGATTTTGGAAACTCAAGCACCAAGCTAACTTACGAATTACGAATTATCTTTACCAAAAACGACTCATGATACAAGCCCCTCTCTTACAAAGTTCTGAGCAGAGGAAACCTCCACTCAGACTTTGCGCTAAATTTATTTATGGGGATCATGAATTTTGAATTTTGAATTTTGAATTTTGAATTCGGAGCAAAGCGACGTGACTAGCTTTTGGTTCAGGGAAAGTCAATGTCCAATTATTTTTATCATTGACCTGAGAATATAAACCTTGCAGAATAAGCCGCAGAGTTTTTCGAGTTCTAATAGCCTTCTTGACCAGATAAGTTCCTGGTTCAGCAAAGATATCATCAAAGTTTTGTTTATAACCAAATTGTTTTGAACAGTAACTACCAGCACCTTGGACTGTTAACACAAAAAATGGAGCTTGTTTGTATTCATCAGGAATCATAAAGATGCCATATACATGATGACGACCACGCCACGGCTGAACAATAACCTTAGTAGCATGTACTTGGAATTTTGTAGTTTTTGATGCGATAAAAGCCTCGAAATTGCAATCAGAATCATTCACAGGCCACCACAGTGTAATAATACTCAGAGAGAGCAGAAAAATTAAAATATAGGGTAGTCTGTGACGCATAAAGCCAAGAAAAATTGTTGATGCGGCTGGGGGAATTTGATGAGTAACGATTCACCTGCAACACCTCTGCAAAACGTTTTAAACAGCAAAGACAAAACATTAAGCAGTTGGTTAAATTTTTCTGTCAAAAAAAAATTGCAGATTGTAGATGCGTAGTTTACCGCCGCAGGTATCGCTTTCCCTGTTCTAGTAGCTCCGTTACAGTCTTAAACTTAGCTGAGAAACAATCGAGCTTTTGTGGCTGTTAACACTGATTTATGCTCAAATTTTTGGCTGTAATGAATTCTACAATTCGTTACCTTTGTTATCCTTGTAATATGGCTCTGTTTGCATTAGCAGATGCTTTGAGGAGATTAGAGCATAGGCATAGCCCGTCGTAGACATCGCCATCAAGTTAAGAAAAAATTTACTTTTATTTCTAAGCAATTATTGGAGTAGTCAAATACACAAATATCCGTTATATTCCCGTAAGTAACAATTGGTATAAAAGTTTATGGGAAATTGGAGAAGTCTTAAGACAGTTGCGGGTTTATTTAGCGCGATCGCACTTACACAGTTCGGCGTAAATACTTCAGCCATTGCTGCTGACACGGTTGTTGTGCGTTTGGGTTTATTTACAGAATCCATTTCTGTTACTGAGTTGCAAAAGGCTGTAAAAACAGGAAAATTGCCTGGGAGTTTGCAGTCTTTGTCTGAAGAACAACGCCGCTTCTTCTTGGGGGCGTTGAGTATGAATATACCGATGAATGTTGTCACACTTGATAAGTTAATTAATACCCAGATTGGTACAACTATTCTCAATGACTTCGCTACAGCCTTAGCCCGAAAGGACAAAGCTGGCGTACAAGCGCTCAGAGCAGGCTTGATATTAGGTTCTACTGCACCGCAAGGTCTTTCTATACTAAGTTTTATCGCCGCTTATCCCAGTAAACGCTTAGAAATTGATTTACCAAAAGCTTTCGTTGTTACAAAAAACTTAAATACAGCTTTTTGGCGTACCCAGCAATTCATGTTAGCGATCGCTCCCCAACTCAACCCGATAACAGCACAGCCGGGAACACCGCAGATTGCTTTCCCTTTCGATCCCAGCCAACCAGGAAGCGCCCAAGTAAAAATACTCAATTTAAGTTTGAACGATCGAAAGCGCGATCGCCAAATCCCAGTTGATATTTATTGGTCAACTGCTGCAACTCCCGACAAACCCGTAATTGTCTTTTCTCACGGCTTCGGATCGGTTCGCACGGACTTGCGTTACCTAGCAGAACATTTAGCATCCCACGGTTATGTAGTAGCAGCTTTAGAACATCCCGGTAGTAATGCGGCAAATACTGATATAGCATTACAAGGCAAAACCAGAGTTATGAAGCCTCAAGAGTTTTTGTATCGTCCTCAAGATATTAGTTTTGTTCTGGATGAATTAGAAAAACTCAACCAAACAGCTAATTATCCCCTACAAGGGAAACTTGCAACTACAAACGCGATGGTTGTTGGCTATTCTCTTGGTGGTGGTACAGCTTTAGCACTTGCTGGAGCCGAGTTGCAACTAGAACATCTCAAACAACGCTGTAAAAAGAACCTGACTATCTTGAGTTTGGGAGAAAATATCCAGTGTATCGCTCAAGAATTACCAGAAAATAGTTATCAACTACGAGATCCTAGAATCAAACAAGCGATCGCTTTCAATCCGACAACTTCTCTAATTTTTGGCGAAACTGGGTTAACTAAGATACAAATTCCTACCATCGTGTTAGCAGGTTCCGCCGATAAAACTACACCAGCTTTAACTGAACAGATTGTGGGATTTGAAAAGATCCCATCCCCAAAATTCCTAGTTGGTATTATTGGGAGTACTCATCTCAGTGTAAAAGACCCCAGCACCACATTAGATCAGATCGGACAACCAAATACACCGATTAGTGGCGGTGAAGTTGTCGGCGAACAAGCAGCAGATGTTCGCAAGTACGTTAAAGCTATAGCCTTGGCCTTTGCTTTCCAGATGACTCCAGAAGCTAAAAACTATGCTATTTTTCTGACACCAGACTATGCTCAGTTTGCTTCAACTGCTGCATTTCCATTTCGTCTAATTACCCAGATTCCTCCTGATGCTATGGCAGTGGTGAAAGAATTTGTTGATAAATAAGGGACTTCCAATTAAACAAATATAGGACTTATACCATTTTAGATTTTGGATTTTAGATTTTGGATTGGAAATTGCCTTGGTGCGTCTGGCTTGGTGTGAATCTATCTGTCGGAATCATTTTTCAAAATGGTCTTACGCAACTGGCATATTCTTTTCAGTTCGTAGTGTTCGCGCACTTGTACTGAGCAAAGCCGAAGTAGCGTCTCTTTTCGAGAAGAGAGAACTTTAGTCCTCTCTGCGAGACGCTCCGCGAACAAAATAAGGCTAGAGCCGCTTACTACAAACTACAAATCCGATTTTTTGTGACACTTGCGCAAGTCCCATAATACCCAGAACAGTAAATATGCAACAAAATCGGGGTTGCAATCAGCACCGGAAATATAGGACTAGTATTTGATTTCTGAAAAGATACGTAGGGTGTGTAGCTGCGAGAGTACGGCACCATCATCAAGGTTTTGGTGCGTTACGAACTGCGTTCTAACACACGTACAATACCTAATTTTGTTCAAAAATCAAATATGATTCCTATATATTTCACTTAATGCATATTATGGTTAATTGGTATAGTACCGTAAGTCCTAAAATATTTAATTTTGTGAGTAGCTTACTTAAGAATAGGGGTATGGGGAACGGGAGAAGTCGCGGCTTATTCTAACTATCTCTACTATTTTTATTTTGAGAGCAAATAAAGCCTAAAATACCGATATTTGCTACAAATACCTGACGTTGAGATCGACCAATCGAGAATATAGTATTTTCATCTAAGTGGATTAACTGGATTAACTACCCCACTCTATCAAGCATCCTCCCCAATCTATTTGGGAGAGTGTACTTTATTAATTTGTAATTCGCTGTAAGTATTATAAAACTTATAAAATTGACTTATACCAATTCTGTGTAAACTTTTTACTTGCTATAAGTATACTGCCTTGATAATAGCCCTAAAGTTGCTGTTAAAACTACACTAAATTTTTACAGTAAAAATAACTATTTACACATAAAATTTATAATGTATTCGTAAAAATAACAGAAGTTTAAGAGTGTAAACAACTAGGAGTAGATGCCGAATGATGGTACATACGTATCCTATAGAAATCGTAAATTCTTTTTGAAAAAATCTGTCAATTAATTGTAGGGTGTGTCAGCAAAATGTAGCATATACTACAAACGTTTCAAAATTCAAATATTAGTTCTGAAGATAAATATTACAAACTAATTTCAAAACAAATGAAAATAAGTTATTTGATGTGAAATATGTTTGTGTATGTTTTGAAGTAACTTACTTGAAGTTCACAGAACTAAATGAGAGAGCATTGTTATCTTCTGCAAGCTACCGATTAACCAAAAATCAACAACAAAGAGCTTGTTTTATTTACTTAAATAATTAGTTTTACAATACGCCTGTATGTAAACTAATTTGGGATTCAGAATTAAACAATTATTCCATTTAACTCAAGCTTATGCAACTCTATACAACTCGTGAAATTGAACAACTCCAGCAACACGAAGACCTTTCTACCTTAATTGAAATTATGAATTGGGTGAAAACCTTTTTAGGAAGGCCTCATCCTGGCTTAGGTAGACCCGGCGCAGTTTGCCCTTTTGTACCTTTCTCTCTCAAATCAAACAGTATTCGTCTAGCAGTTATTCACACAAAAGATTTGTATCCAGAAGAATTAGAAGAGATTGTTGGACGCTATCGAGATATATTTCTGCAAATAGATCCTCAAGAGCAGGAATTAGCAATTAATAAAGCTTTTTTACTTATTTTTCCTGACATCCATATAGAAGACGCTACTAAAGTAGTAGATAGTGTCCAACAAAAACTTAAACCTTTGTTTGTTGAGTCAGGACTGATGATAGGAGAATTTCATAAACGTAATGAAAGTCCTGGTCTACACAACCCAAACTTTCGTCCACTTCGTAGCCCTATCCCCCTGTTGGCTATTCGGTTCATGGTTGAAGCTGACCTCCCTTTTCTTCAGAATCCTGCCGATCCACACTTACGTATTCGATATTTGGAAGCTTATTTAAAGAATTTTGAGCATAAATTTACAGATGAAATAAAGTTTAAAAATGCTCGTCAAGCATTGGCTTTAGCAAAAGAACAAATTAAACAAGAAAGTTTGGTGAGTTCTTTTATATAACAAATGCTTGAATTTCGGGTTAGCGATTGAGCGTAGATATGGAGGATTAAAAATCTTTAAAATTCACTGCACCTTGAAATAAGTGGGATAAAAATCACGAATTTACTGCTAGTTGCAATTGTTTAGTGCAGATAGCATCAAATCGTCATCAGGGTACAAATTATCGGACTACAGTAGAAGCGATCGCTAATTATTAATTAGTCAATATCAACACTTAAACAACTTCACTCTAATTTGTAATAATTGCGCACACATTTTTGTGAATAAATTTAGGATTACTCTATTATTTATGATATAAAAAAGCAAATAATTTGGTAAATAAAATGGCAAAAGAAATAGAGCGTAAATATTTGGTGAGAGGAGATAGCTGGAGAGGATTAGCTGAAGGTAGTGTATATCGTCAAGGATATATTGCTACAGAAGATAAAGCAACTGTACGCATACGTATAATAGGGGAAAAAAGTTATTTGACCATTAAAGGCCCCAATATTAAATATTCGAGATTAGAGTTTGAATATCCTATTCCTGTTCAAGATGCTCAAGAAATACTTGAGACATTATGTCAACGTCCCTTTATAGAAAAAACCAGATATAAAATAGAGTCGGGTGGTTTGATTTGGGAAATAGATGAGTTTGATGGTGTTAATAAAGGACTGATATTAGCAGAAGTTGAACTCACTGATGAAAATCAGCAAATTGAATTACCAAACTGGATTGGACAAGAAGTTTCTGATGACTCTAGATATTTCAACAGCAATTTAGTAAAATACCCTTTTTCACAATGGTAATAGATACGAATTCAGGAGTCAGGAGTCAGGAGTCAGAATTCAAAATAGAATTAGCATAAGCTGTTAGTAATTTACTAACCTCCTCAAGTTGAAGCATTAATCCTGATGTGTCACCGTAGTCAAGGTCTTTTGAAAGAATTAGATAGTAGCGGCATTCTTCTAAAGAACCTTGTGCAATGTTTAAAAAACGAACTTTATCTGCTGCTCCCTTTTTCTTAAAACCCTCAGCTATATTTGCTGCAATAGAGATTGCTGCTCGTCTAAATTGGGAAGTAAGTCCATATATTTCCGATTTAGGGAACTGACCAGTAAATTGATATACCAATAAAACAAACTGGTGTGCTTTTTGCCAAACTATCAAATCTTGAAATGTTTTGGCTGGCTGTCTCATTTATTCTGGCTCCTGAATTCTGACTCCTGAATCCTTACGGTAATAGAATAGACTTCTTGCATAAGTAGGGAAAAGGGTAAAGGGTAAAGATATGGAATTTTCCCTTACCCTTTAACCTTTAACCTTTCCCCAACATCAAGGCAAAAGTTACTTTTGCAAGATGTCTAAAGAATGCCTGTGAGATATGAACTCAGCCATTAACTAGATTTTCTATAGAATCAGCATCATTTGGTAATGCAGCTGTTAAAACTTCGCTGCCTTCTGTAGTAACTAAAACATCATCTTCAATGCGAATTCCTCGGACATCGGCGAATTCAGATAAACGCTGCCAATTCACCACATTCTGATATTTTGAACGGACATTAGCATCATTTAAAATTGCTGGTACTTGATAAAAACCAGGCTCAATTGTGACTAACATTCCTGGACGCAGGGGACGGTTTAAACGGAGATAGCTTAAGCCAAAGCGATCGCTCCTTTGGCGTCCCTCTTCATACCCGGCTAAATCGCCCAAATCTTCCATATCATGCACATCTAAACCCAGTAGATGGCCGATCCCATGAGGAAAAAACAGCGCGTGGGCATCCATTTCTACTAAATCTTGGGGATTTCCTTGTAAAATGCCTAACTCCACCAAACCTTCAGCGATCGCTGTAGCCGCTAGCAAGTGAATATCCCCATACTCTACACCAGGCTGGATTTTGGCAATACAAGCATCATGGGCTGCCAAAACGATATTATAAATATCTCTTTGGGTAGATGAAAACTTACCCGAAACTGGCCATGTGCGAGTCACATCACCTGCCCAACCAGTCTCGGTTTCAGCGCCAACATCGGCAAGTAGTAAATCACCTGGTTGCAAACTATGGTGATACTGCTCGTTATGCAAAACTTCACCGCGAACGGTGACAATACTGTTGTAAGAGGTAGTCATATTGTGGGCAATAATCACCCCTTCCATCGCTGCCCGAACTTCAGCTTCTAGTTTGGCTTGGGGTGTTGCTGCCATCCCGGCTTTGTGAGCTTTGACAGTGACAGCCGCAGCTTTTCGCAACTCGGTTAATGCACCCTCATCGTGGCTGAGGCGGAGTGAAACGATCGCCTTCGCTAACTCCAAGTCAATTTCTTGAGGAGGACTTTGTGGTAAAACCCATCTATTTAATAGCTGCGATTGCTGCGTCCAAGTAGCTGCATCTTGGACGGCAAGTGTAGCGGCATCTTTTAGCCAAGACTCTAATTCTGCCATTGGCCGAGCCACATCCGCCCCAATCTTCTCAGCTATTTCTTCGCGTGTTGGCATTTCTCCATGCCAAAGGGTGCTACTGGGTGACGGATCGTCGATGAATAGTTCTAGTTTGCCCGCTTCTAGACGAATTGCCGCCTTTGGTAATGGCAGTCCGGCGAAATAAAGGAAATGACTGTTAGCACGAAACGGAAAGGAATTTGCCGGAAAGTTGCGCGGATTGTTGCTACCTGACCACAGAATTACCGGAAAATCAATCAACTTGGCTAGTTGTTGCCGTCGGTGGCGTAAAGTATCGCCGAGGGAAGTAGAAGTTTGTGGGATAAGCATAAATGTAAACTCAAAAAAAGGATAAAGGTGATAGTTTTGCCTTTATTTAGTCGTTATCGTCTTTATCGTCATCTTTTTTATCATTTTTGCGATCGCCATCTTTTCGATCGTTTTTGCGATCGTCATCTTTGTGGTCGTCATCTTTGTCGTTCTGGTTAGGTTGTAACACTGGTTTTTGTTGCTCAGTTGGTGCAGGTGGTTGCGGGGCTTCAATAACACAACTAACTAATCCTCCAGAAATTAGCGCTAAGTTGACAGCAGCAAAGATGCTTTTGAAGATTTTTATCCTCACGTTTTCGGTTTGCTTTAACATTGACTCTAGTTTTTGGAGATTGTATTTCTAATTTATAAGGTACTGTATATAGCGGTTCTCATTAAACAAGTTCGTAGTCAGGACTTTAGTCCTTATTTTCTAAGCACTAAAATCTTTACTACAAACTCTCAAAGCTAGTTTGACAAAATACTATGATGCATAAATCTCTAACGCACTCCTGATAAATATATTACTGTCTAACTTTCAAGGTGACTCTATCTAATGGGACAAATCATTACTCAAGTTGATGCTTTTACCAATACACCTTTTGCAGGTAATCCGGCTGCTGTCTGTGTTTTGCCTACTCTCCAAGATGAGCGCTGGATGCAAAAGGTGGCTCAAGAGATGAATTTATCTGAGACGGCTTTTCTAGTCAGACAGGATGATGGCTTTAATCTGCGTTGGTTTACGCCCACAGTAGAAGTTCCACTTTGTGGTCACGCAACTTTAGCTAGTGCCCATGTTCTTTGGTCAGAGGGACATTTGTTACCTGATGAACTTGCACGTTTTTATACCAAAAGTGGAGTGTTGATTGCGAAGTTACAAGGTGATTGGATTGAGTTAGATTTTCCAGTAAATCATTCACAAGTAACAGTCGCTCCTCCAGAACTAAAGCAAGCTTTGGGTGTAGCCTACAAATCTGTCTTGCAGAATTCACTAGGTTATCTTGTGGAATTGGAATCTGAAGAATTGGTGCGGCAAATACAGCCCAATTTTCAACTACTCAAGACCTTAGCGATTCCTAATGTCATTGTCACCAGCCAGACTAACTCTGATTCTCAATATGATTTCGTCTCTCGCTTCTTTGCACCAGGATTAGGTATTAATGAAGACCCAGTGACAGGAGCGGCTCATTGCTGTCTTGCTTGGTTCTGGCGCGATCGCTTGCACAAAAATGAGTTTTTGGCTTATCAAGCATCTAGTCGCGGTGGGGTGGTGAAGGTGTATTATGACGGAGGCGATCGCGTCTTTCTCGCCGGACAAGCGGTAACTGTGCTGCGAGGGGAGTTATTTATCGCATCAACCTAATGTTACAAATCAATAATATCAGGCAAAAACTCACTATCAAGAACTTGGACAATGGAATAAGGACATTCCACTGGAAACGTATCTATTGGTAGTTCAGTTTCATTACTAGCAGCTTTCAACCCCCGATGATAGCACTGGGCTAAAACTTCTTCGGGATAAGACTTGAGGCTGGGACTCTCTTGCAGTAAATCTGCAATTTTGTAGCGCTGCTCATCAATCGTATTTCGCCAAGAGCCATTCCGCAAACTAGATTGATATTGCCACTTGAGCAAATGCTGTAATAATACTTCCAAGCGGCTTTTCAACTCTCGTCGTTCTGACCGTCCCAAGCTTTCAATCTCCTCAATCACAGCATCCCAGTCTACTTGTCCAAATTGTCCAGCACGAATGAGTTGTACAGTTTTTTCTGTCCATGCTGCAAAGTCTGTTTCATACAATTGGGCTGCACTTTTCGGAATATGGGTCACGTCGCTTCGCTCCGAATTCAAAATTCAAAACTTGTACTGAGCTTGTCGAAGTATTCAAAATTCAAAAATTTTTGATCCCTATAAATAAATGTTAGTTGCTCTGTATTCTTTTTTTTTCGGTCATCAGCTTCCTGCAATCTACCGTATATTAGCTAAATTGCAGATACTGTACGCCCATTGTAACGTCAAGAAAACTATAGAAAGCGATCGCATCTTTTTAGCCATACAAGCCGTAACGCCTTTATCTTGAGCTATCCCGATACAATCGGCATTACCTGCATAAAATAGCACGGCACAATCGCATTGTTAGTCGATGCAATCGCATTGTCAGTCGATGCAATCGCATTGTCAGTCGATGCAATCGCATTGTTAGTCGATGCAATCGCATTGTTAGTCGATGCAATCGCATTATCAGTCAAAACAATCGCATTGTTAGTCGATACAATCCCATTGCAGAAGGTTGGCTTAAAATTGCACATCAATACAAACACTAAACCGCAAGAGCGTTCTTTTGCGAAGAAGCAACTGTCACAATATTTAAACAAGCCTATATTTTAATTTCAAAAATGTCTGCTAAACACAAAGATAGTAAAACTAGTATCCAATCTCGTGATTGGCCAATTGAGCAATTACCTGGACTGAGCCATGAGGAACAATCTCAACTTCAAAATTGTGGGATTACTAGCACAGTAGCTTTAGTCAAACAAGGGAAAACTTTAGAGTCAAGACTAGCGTTAGCAAATAAACTACAGATTCATCTTCAGTATGTAAATAAATGGATGGCTTTAGCTGACTTGGCACGTATTCCCAGTGTCGGGACACAATATTGTGGTTTATTGCTTCATGCGGGTATTGGTTCTGTAATGCAGTTAGCTCAAACTCCCACTCACAGATTGCACCAACAAATCATGCGCTTGCAGGTAGCAACAATGCAGCGACGAGATTTGTGTCCAGCACTTGAGCTAGTACAACAGTGGAGTCAGCAAGCGAAAATAGTGCTGAGTGCTGAGTGCTGAGTGCTGAGTGGGGGAGATGAGGAGGCAGGGGAAGCAGGGGAGGCAGGGGAAGATGAGGGGGACAAGGCAAATAACCAATGCCCAATGCCCAATGCCCAATGCCCAATTCCCTACTCTTTAGCTAAAACACCATTAAGAAAAATATCAGCGAGTCCTTCGGCCATTTCCTGCATTTGTTGGGGAGAGGCGTCAGGTTCGATGAGGGTGTTGTTGGAAAAACCTGCGATCGCAAACATTCCTAAGAAAACTTTTGCAACTAATTTCGCGTCCCCTTGACGATAAATACCTTTATCCATCGCTGTTTGAAAGAATGCTTCGCCGACATCAGTCATTTTGGTAATGACTTCTAATTGAATGCGATCGCGCAAATCGGGGTGAAATTGCACCTCCATAAAACAGACGCGCATCAAATCGGCATTTTTTTGGAAATTCCACATCCGACGGCGCATCACCTGAGCGACGGCTTTATAGCTGCCCATTTCACTTAATTCTGTGAGCAAATCTGTCAGAATCTCTACCCAGCCATTCGTGGCTACTTCCACCAAAATTGCTTTTTTATTTGGAAAATGGCGAAATAGAGTACCTTCAGCTATGCCTGCGGCTTGTGCTAAGTCGCGGGTGGTAGTGCCGTCAAATCCCTGAGAGGCAAACAACCGTTGCGCTGCGTGTAAAATCCGGGTGCGCGTCTGAGCCTCTGAGGGCGGGGAAGAATTAAAAACTCGCATAACAGTTATGGTTAGATATCCGTAACAAGATTTGTAGCATTATTATCTAAGTCAAATGCAAAGAGCCACTGAAAGCTTAATACAAGATTAACGCTCTTTTGCTAAGTATCCTGTTATTTAGGTAATGTAACTTTATCTTACTTCTCGCTTATGAACCAGAGCAGTCGGTCAATTTTAGATTTTAGACTTCGGCTACGCTCAGTCGAACGATTGGGGACTTCGACTTACTTCGACTACGCTCAGTACAAGTCGCTCAGTCGAACGATTTTGGATTGGTTAGATCGAGTATCTGTAATATTGCGGCGGTTGTTTATCATTTTCTTGACTTTAATTATCTTCTCGTGGGGATTGCTGCCAGAAGTTGCTCTCGCTCAAACTCAGACAGCACCTCCTCCTCAAGAAACTAAAACTCCAACCCCGCCAGTTGAAAGTTCAATCCAACCTTATCTCGATCGAGTTATTAAGCAGTTAACGGAGTTTCGTCTCGACAATGGTTTGAAATTTCTTGTCTTGGAACGACATCAAGCGCCCGTGGTTTCTTTTGTCACTTATGCGAATGTAGGTGGTGTGGATGAGCCAGATGGCAAAACTGGTGTAGCTCACTTTTTGGAACATTTGGCGTTTAAAGGCACAACGCGCATTGGTACACAAGACTACAAAAAAGAAAAACCACTACTAGATACCTTAGAGCAGTTGAATGCTCAAATTAAAACAGCGAAAGCCGATGGCAGAAAAGCTGAGGTTATTCGGTTACAAACTGAGTTTGAGCAAGTGGAAGCGCAAGCAGGCAAGCTAGTCAAGCAAAATGAATTGGGGCAAATTGTCGAACAAGCGGGTGGCGTGGGTTTAAATGCCAATACTTCAACCGAAGCGACTCGTTATTTTTACAGCTTTCCTGCGAATAAGCTAGAACTTTGGATGTCGTTGGAGTCAGAACGATTTCTCGATCCGGTAATTCGTCGTGAGTTTTATAAAGAGAAAGATGTAATTTTAGAAGAACGACGGATGCGGATAGAGAATTCACCGATTGGATTGATGGTGGAAAAGTTTATCGATACTGCTTACAAAACCCATCCCTACAGGCGTCCGGTGATTGGTTATGACGAAGATATCCGCAATCTGACACCAGAAGATGTCCAAAAGTTTTTTGATACTCACTACGTACCAAGTAATTTGACCATTGCCATTGTCGGAGATGTCAATCCTACTCAGGTGAAAAAACTGGCGCAAACTTATTTTGGCCGCTTTCAAGCCAAAACCAAAGCTGTTGAACAAATCCCAGTAGAACCGCCACAACAACAAACACGAGAAGTTATGGTACAACTACCTTCTCAACCTTTGTATTTAGAAGGTTATCATCGTCCGGCAATTACCGATCCAGATAATGCCGTCTATGAAATCATTGGCAGTTTATTAAGTGATGGGCGCACATCGCGGCTATATAAGTCTTTGGTAGAAAAGCAACGTTTGGCGCTAAATGCTCAAGGTTACAGTGGATTTCCTGGAGATAAATACCCAAACTTGATATTTTTCTATGCTCTCACGGCTCCTGGTCATACAGTTGATGAAGTGGCGGTGGCTTTACGTCAAGAAATTGACAAATTAAAAACTGAACCTGTGGCGGCGGTTGATTTGCAACGAGTGAAAACCCAAGCACGGGCAGGTTTGTTACGTACTCTCGACTCCAATATGGGCATGGCTCAACAATTGTTGGAATATGAAGTGAAAACTGGCTCTTGGCGGAATTTGTTTAAGCAGTTGGATGACATTTCAGCAGTGACAACGGCTGATATTCAACGGGTGGCAAAGGAAACTTTTACGCCGAAAAATCGCACGATTGGGAAGTTGTTGTCGAAAGCAGCATGAACAACAAATCGCAAAGGGCGCACAGGAAAATAGATATGCACAAGTACAAGGTGAAAGCTAAAAGGCAGATAGCGTTGAAAATTCAAAATCGGAAAGGGTTGATTTATGCTTTGGTTGCTGTTTTTGCGTGCTTACTTTTAACTTGTAATTTTTCTCTGGCGGCGACGGCTGAGGCGAAACATTACACAGAATTGCAGCTACCACCGCTACCTGAGATTAAGTTACCCAAGTATGAGCGGTTTGTGCTGCAAAATGGCTTGGTTGTCTATTTGATGGAGGATCGCGAGTTACCGTTGGTGAATGGTACGGCGTTTGTACGGACAGGAAATCGCTTGGAACCAATGGAGAAAGTTGGTTTGGCTGGTTTTACAGGCGCGGTAATGCGAACTGGAGGAACTAAGAACCATTCGCCTGATGAACTCAACGAGATATTAGAACAACGGGCGGCATCTGTGGAAGTTGGTATTGGTGAAACTTCTGGTAGTGCTAGCTTTGACGCCCTCAGCGAAGATTTAGAAACAGTATTTGGGCTGTTTGCTGAGGTGTTGCGATCGCCTGTATTTGCTCAAGAAAAGCTAGACTTGGCGAAAACTCAAGCCAAAGGTGGCATTGCCCGTCGTAATGACAATCCAGATGGGATTGCTAATCGGGAATTTAAAAAATTAATCTATGGCAAAGATAGCCCTTATGCTCGCACCATAGAGTATGCGACGGTGGATAAAGTTGAGCGTGAAGATTTGCTCAAGTTTTATCAGCAATATTTCCACCCCAATAATATGATTTTGGGGATTGTGGGCGATTTTGATGCTAAGAAAATGCGATCGCTCATTCAAGCTAAGTTTGGTGATTGGCAGCGTAACCCAGGTATTGCTAAACCCACATTACCAAAGGTTTCGCCAGCTAATGCAGGTGGAGTCTTTTTTGTCAATCAGCCCCAACTGACGCAAAGTAGTGTGCTTATCGGGCATTTAGGCGGACGTTTCGATAGTCCCGATTATGCAGCGCTGGATGTATTGAATGGAGTGTTAAATGGATTTGGTGGACGCTTATTTAATGAATTGCGATCGCGTCAAGGTTTAGCTTACTCTGTCTACGGTCAGTGGAGTCCCCGCTACGATTATCCTGGCATATTTATCGCTGGTGGAGAAACGCGATCGGATGCTACCGTCCAGTTTGTCAAAGCCTTACAAGCCCAAATCAAGCGCACCCAAACTCAAAGAGTGACAGCAAAAGAATTGGCTTATGCCAAAGAGTCTACACTCAACTCCTTTGTATTCAACTTTCAAGACCCCAGCCAAACCTTATCACGCTTGATGCGATACGAATATTACGGCTATCCTGCTGATTTTCTCTTTCGCTATCAAAAAGCCGTCGCCGCCACCACAGCAGCCGATGTCCAACGGGTAGCACGAGAATATCTCAAACCAGAAAAGATTGTAACTCTAGTAGTGGGGAATCAAACCGCTATTCAACCGCCATTGACACAGTTAGCTAAACAAGTGACACCAATAGATGTAACGATTCCTGGTTCGCAGCCACAGGCAAAGAATTAATAGCGTAGATGGGTAGACACTCAATAGACCTCTTGCAAAAATATGTTTTTGCACTCTTAGGGTAAAGGGTAAAGGGTAAAGGTTAAAGGGAAAGGATTTTGAGTTTCTTCACCCTTTTCGCGTTCTCCCGTACCCCGACAAATGCCAAAAAGTCTAATATCTAATACAATCGCAAAGCTCAGATCCCCGACTGTTTAAGAAATCGGGGATCTTGTTTTAAAAATAATTTTCTCCATTATCAGGAAATGACTCAGGACAAATTGGAGTAACAAGTAGAAACTAAATCAGGAACCAAAACCTCTGGAGTTCCCAGAGGTTTTTCTCTACTCTATTCATCATAGAAGCGATCGCTCCAGCATACACTTCTATGAAGCAGCAAAAATTGTCGCCCCTATCAGGTCAACTAGAGTAAGCTGAATTTAGGTTTCAACTATCGGGAGTGGAGATGATGTTGTTGGAATTAAAGCGCATCCATGTTCCACCAGGACAAAGAGTGCTACTACGAGATGTAACCTGGCAGGAATTGGAAACAATTCTAGAAGATTTAGGTGAACACCGAGCAGCACGAATTGCTTATGATAGGGGAATACTGGAGATTATGGCACCACTGCCAGAACATGAATATGATAAAGAAATTATTAGCGATTTAGTCAAAGCTCTTTTGGAAGAATTAGACATTGAGTTTAGATGCCTTGGTTCTACCACTTTCAAAAACCAAGCAATGGCTCAAGGTATAGAACCCGATCAGTGTTTCTATATAAAAAATGAATCTAAGATTCGCGGCAAGAAGCGGCTAGATTTAGCAGTAGATCCTCCTCCAGATTTAGCTCTAGAAATTGATATTACTTCTCGTACTCATCCTAATATTTATGAAGCGCTAAAAGTGCCAGAACTTTGGCGTTTTGATCGAGGAAAGCTCAAAATTAATGTTTTGCAAGACGGACATTATGGCAGCTTACCTCCGGGTTCCCCAATCAAGATGAGTCCCTTTTCCCAAATCTTGCAAAAAAACACTTTTGCAAGAGGTATACTGCTTCTAAAAATTTGTAGGACAGCAATTAAATATAATCGCTGTCCTACAAAATCGAAATACAAATTAGCTATTAAAACAAGTGCCTATGTAGATTCAGGAATTAATACTGTGTCAATCACATGAATCACACCATTATCAGCTTCCACATCTGGCGTAATAACTGTCGCATTATTGATTTTCACAGCACCATTAGATGCATCAATTTTGATGCTGCTTCCTTCAACGGTTGGAGCAGAGTCTAAATTGACCACATCTGTTGACCACACTTTCCCTGAAACAACATGATAAGTTAAGATTCTTATCAGTAGTGGAACGTCAGCAAGCAGTGAGTCCATTGTCCCTTCATATAGCTTAGAAAATGCTTCGTCAGTTGGTGCAAAGACCGTAAATGGACCAGCGCCCTTGAGGGTATCCACTAAACCAGCAGCTTGTACTGCTGCTACTAAGGTGTTAAAGGAACCAGCACTAACAGCAGTATCAACAATGTCAGCCATATGTTTTATAAATTTATGTATCTTTCGTTACTGAAAATATACTTTTATTCAAACTATTACTATCTATCCACAGATAGGTTAAATTCTGTTAATCACTTGATACTAACAAAATATTGTTTGGTGCTGGCAGACAAAGGATACGATGCTGATAAGCGCATGATTGAACCCCTGCAAGCCCAAGGCAAAACTGTCGTGATTCCGCTCAAGCGCAACCGCAGGAATCCTCGTGATTACGACTTAGACTTGTACAAAGCTCGTTATTTAATTGAAAACTTCTTTGCTAAACTCAAACAGTACCAGGCGATGCCTACGCAACTCGCTATGATAAACGGCCAACCAACTTTCTAGGTGCTATTTATATTTATCTGGCTGCTTCTGCGATCTGGCTCAATTGATGACACGCCCTAGCATTAGCGGATAAATTGTACTTCTTTGAAGTCATTACTACCGCATTTTAATCTATGTTTTTTAAACCCAAAACATTTTTATCATCGGTTGCATTATTACTCAGTTTGGCAACTCTATTTCTTAGTTCTTGGATTATTCTTCCTGCTCCAAATATGTTTTTCCTTACCCTTGCAGTGGGAGCACCAGAGGTCAGCCCTTGGTTATTTTTATTAAATCTGCTCTTTGTATTGCTGTCTTTATTCTATATCCGTCGCCGTAAATTACAGCGTTTAGTTTGCATTTTCAGTTTCATCGGATTGCTAATTTGTGGATGGGTGCTAGTAAATATTCCACCAACTCAAATGCAGATGGCTAAAGCGATGAAACAAGGGCTGGGAGCAAATTATCTAGAGCAAATTCCAGTCAAAGTCAGGGCTAAAATGCAATCCCATTCCTTTGACTTAGTTAATTTCTTTTGGGGTATTCCATTAGGTAAAACGCGTCATCAAAAAGATATTCTCTTTGCTTCTCCTGGGGGAATACCTTTAAAAATGGAAGTTTACCAACCCCTAGAGGTAGGGAAATATCCAGCAGTGGTAGTAATTTATGGTGGAGCTTGGCAATATGGCAATACTCATGCCAATACTGAGTTTAATCAATATATTGCAAATCATGGATATACGGTATTTGCGATCGACTATCGACACGCACCTAAATATCAGTTTCCATCTCAGTTAGATGATGTGCGTACAGCCCTAAATTTTATTCGCAAACATGCAGCTGAATATGAAGCCGATTCAGAACGTATGATACTTTTAGGACGTTCTGCTGGGGCACATCTAGCAATGCTAGCGGCTTATCAACCCGATGCACCACCCATTCGTGCTGTGGTGAACTATTACGGGCCTGTTAACTTAACTGAAGGATACAAGACACCACCAAATCCCGATCCGATAAATTCTCGCGCTGTTTTAAAAGCATTTCTTGGTGGTTCTGTAGAAGAATTGCCCAATCAGTATCAAATTGCTTCACCGATAAATTACCTAACGCACCCTTTACCGCCAACTTTATTAATTTACGGCAGTCGCGACCATTTGGTGCAAGCGCGATTTGGCAGACAGATGTACGAACGTTTACATGACTCTGGCAACACTGCGGTTTTTCTAGAAATTCCTTGGGCAGAACACGCTTTTGATGCTGTTTTCAACGGTGTAAGCAATCAATTAGCGTTGTATTATACTGAGAGGTTTTTGGCTTGGGCATTGTTCAGGCCATGATTTGATTCGCAGATTCACTCACAAGTATTAAAAACTCAGCACTCCTTACTCCTTTTGAGACCAGCGCCAATTGTAGCGATTCCATTCATACATACCTTGAATTTCATACTCAGCGCCATTGAAGAAGCGGACGACGCAATTAGTAGAGGAATCATCGCTATCGCTAATTTCCTTAACCTTAATCACCATACAGGGAAACCATTCCCGCTTACAAGGCCCATCTTCTTGCACCCATTCCCATAGTGCATTGGAAATTTCAATGCGATCGCCTACTCTTAACTTCAGTGCATCCTCAAAATAAGAATACTTGTCAAAATGATATGACTCAACCCGATTCAACCACTGTAAACCATAGCGTTGGCGAATAAATTGTACCGTTCCAGAGTCATTTTCCAGCAACCAGTCGTTGAGTAATTGCACTTTCCAAGTGCGGTTGTGTTGTTCTTCCTCCTTCACAAATTGTAAAAATGCTTCTAATTCCTCTGGGGTAAGTTCGTCTAAAGGATTAGCAACATTTGACTTCCCAGAGGTAGAATTTCCCTGAGTTTGCTCAACCACTTGCAATAATATCTGTTTCTGCGTGTCAGTGAGAGGACAGCTTGCTGCATCACAATCATTAAAGGCTGCAAACATAGCTACTTCAATCTCATCTGGAGTCATAATTTCATAGCAATTGAGGGGTTATTCTCCTAATTATTACAAATGTTAAATTCAAGTCTCCAATCCTCTGTAGTTAAATTCAGGTAAGCTGAGGTTGTAAGTTAAATATTGTTTGCTAAATTAACTCACGGGGTCTTTTATGCGGTTGCGTTCACTCACGGTCGTTTTTATTTCATGTCTTATTACTTTTCTATCGTGGGTGATTATTCCCCCAGCTGAAGCCCTGACACAGATTAAACTATTTGATGTTTCCTATAAAGATTGTCCACCAGAACTAGCACAAGGGGCTGTTATCAGTAGTGGTAGCGCTGCTGCCAATTGTTTTCTTGTCGTTGGCAAAGCAGAAAATGGCACTAATAAAACAGTATACGACGCAGATATTTTTGGACGCATCTATGATGCTAATAATGACTCGGTGATGCAAAACCGCACTCGCTTAGGTTCTATTACCGAGGTGCCACCAGGTATTAGCGATTTTGAATTGAGAATTTCTGTACCTGCGAATCAGCCTACTCCATTGAAGCTAAAACAGTTCAAGGCTGCGGGGTTTAGCGGTCAAGTGCGTAAGTAATTCTTAATTCGTAGTACTCGCCAAAGGCGAGAAACAGGCTAGGTAATTAACGTAAGTTGCTAGTTATATCATGTCCGGCTAATCAGTTATGATTTGCTACATCTGAGCAGATAAAAGAAACTCTTTCTCCCCCTGCCCCCTGCGGTCTTGATGACAAGTTTTTAAACGAACACGATATTATAGCCGTAGTCATATAGGTTAAAACAGTGTTAATTGCTCAAAGCCTTAAATTGACTGGGTTAGAATCGTATTTTTTGATAACTAGCAACTTGGGTTAAAGAACTTCCAAATAAAAAAATATCCAATTAACTCCTGTGGAGTGGGCATCTTGCCATTGGTGTCAAGTTAAGAAACTTAGAATCTTGTCAAGTAGGGATAACTCAATGCTTAAATTCAACACCCTTGTGTTGAAAAAACTACGAGTAAACCACCTAAAAAAGCAGGAAATTCAGAATTTCGTCATCGGGTGACAGTGCCAGCGCCAACGAGGGAAGAGATAGAATTGCGGTTAATAGTGCTGGTAATGACGAGACGCACACCCCACAAGAAGTGTTGGATATTTTTTATTGAAAAGTCCCTAACTAACGCAGTAGCACTCGACTACGAGGGCCGATCGCTTGTTTTGCTAAAGTGGGCATTGTACAACTCTTAGTAGAATCTTGCGAACAAGCGGCTTGAGCAAGGGTTGCAGGGTTGACAACTACTTGATTCACCTCTAGGGACTTACCATTGCTCAATTCCATATTAGGTGTAGTAGAAATTGATGGTGAATTCGACCCAGATGTGTACGTTGTAGGTGTCGAGGAAGCGCTACTATCAACTATTGGTATAACAGTGAATGTGTTGCCGCCATCAACCATTGGCGTAACAGTGAATGTGTTTCCATCATTAACTATAGGTGCAGGAGCGATCGCACTACCACCACTAACTACAGGTGTAGGAGCGATCGCACTACCATCGATTACTGATGGGGGAATGGGTGTACTACCACCACTAATTACTGGTGGGGGAGTGGGTGTGCTACCACCGCTACTTACTGGTGGGGGAGTGGGTGTACTACCGTTACCAGTAGTTGGTGTAGGAGTTATGAGAGTTGCAGTTGCAGGTACTTTGATTTGTATTCTTGCTAGGGGTGAGTTAGTCATTTCCAAAGATGTCACCTTTGGCGAACCTGGGAGATCGGATTTGAAATCAAAGACTGTGGGGGTGGCGCTACCATTGCGATCGCTATATCGGACTCCATATCCACTCACTTCAAAAGTGCCCTGATACTGGTTTCCAGTGTTTGGATCGGTGACAATACCAGTGTATAAGGCTTTGGTGAGATTAAATTCATCCTGAACTACTCCTTGAAACGTGGTTCCTGCCAATTGTCCTTGGTATTTATAGGGTGTCAGCTCACCACCAGAGAGAATCGGCGAAGTAAGAACGCCATTAAAGGAGACAATCGGAATGCCTTTAAAGTCAACAAAATAATGCAGACTACCATCAGAGCGTGTTTGTACCTGCACATAGTCTGACTTGTATATAGGAACATAATTAGGATTGTTCTTAGTACCTAAGTTCCGCGAGTAAGTCCCCGTGTCGTCTGTATCAACACGAGTAATGCTTTGATTGAAATTGGGATTATTTCTGGGAAGTTGGATAGTACCCGATAATGTGCCAGTGCTTTGAATTGTGATTTGAGCAGAAGCATTTGTTCCACTTAAACCGATGAAGACTGCGGCTAAACTGCTGCTAACAAGAAAACAACCCAAATGAACTGATGAATTTAATTTCATAAAAAATTTGCTCCTTTAATCACATACAAAAAAAATACGCGTATGTTTACGCATGACTTTTCCTTGCTCCTAATGGATCGTGAAAATATCTAATACTGAACTAACCAGTATTTAAACAGCGTATTTTATTACATTTTCATCAGTACAAAATTAAAACCGGAAACTTGCTCTTAATGTCCCAACGATTAATGCATCGTTAGCAGCATTGTGATCCGGATTGAGAATAACGAATAAGCCTGGAGTCAAGGCGATATTGTCGCTGAGTTGGGCGCGGTAAAAAACTTCTACGTGAATTGATGTGTCACTACGTCCACCTGCTGTCCCCCCATCAGAAAAGTTGGGAAAATTGAAGCCGTCGGGTAAAGTACTGGAAGTAATTTTGGGCGGTTGTCCAACGAGAACGCCCCCTAAATTCCCAGGACGCAACAAATTAGGAAAAGCTGCGAATACCATCCAGTTGGTAGTTTCTACACTTCCCGAAAGTTTAAATGGCTTGGAAGAAGTAAAGCCACCCCAACCGCCCAATTGCAAGTTAGGGTTAATTCGCCAAGCAACGGTAGCGCCAATGGCTTGGGTATCGAAAGCTGTAGGAGCTGCAAAAGGTGAAATCAGTTGAGAATCGCCAATACCACCTCCCAGTAAGCCATCTGGGGAGTGGGAATAGAGATAATGTACGCCGACATCGATGTTATTTGTGGGTGCTAAACTTAACTGAGCGCCAGCAGTATATCTACCACCAAATAGTCCGCCCTGCTTGGTATCGCCAGCAAAACTGGGAATTTCGGCACTATAAACGCCTTGCAAACTGATGCGATCGCTAATTTCCCAGTCAAAGCCTATACCACCACTGCCGTTACCAATACTTAAAATCGGGTTTCGCTGACCAAATAGAGAAATTGCACCATCACTAGAACCTTCTAAAGGGCTAATACCGCGAAAGGTGTTAATCGGGTTGACTCCGGCCGTACCGACGACAATTCCCAAGTTATGCGAGGCCAGAAACCGATAAGATAAGTCACTAATAACTAGATTGTTGTCTGTATTTGACTCGAATCCCAACCGCCCCATATTGGTAGATAACAATGATGCATTAGAACCCAAATTACCCGCAGACAGCCCTGTTAACAGCAAATCTCGCCCTGTAAATGAAGTTGCTAAGGTTAGTTGGGCGCTACTTGTAAACGTCAGATTGGTTTTTCCCTGGCGTTCAGGTACGCCATCTCTCGGAAATAAATCGACATCGGGGCTATTGGTTCCCTGGACGCTAAAAATTGCTTGACCAAATAACCTAGTAGTTGTGGAAAACCGATTTCCTTGTAATTCACTAGTCTGCTTTTCCACAACCTCGATACGCTGCTGTAATTGCTGCAACTCTGCTTTGAATTCGCCCTGTAACTTTTGCAGCAGGATTAAATCTTCATTATTAACAGTATTAATTTTATTGTTAGCGTTCGCATCGTTAATCTTCTCCAAACAAGCATTTAAACCAGCCGCAAATTCATAACGGCTGATGCTACGATTCCCCAGATAAGTCTCATCAGTGTATCCCGCAATGCAGCCATAGCGTTCTACTAAAGACTGCAAAGCAGCAAAAGCCCAGTCGGAGGGTTGCACATCCTGGAGTTGTGATACTGAGGTGACTTGAGACATTGGGTTGTCTGAGTCTGGAGGATGAGGAGATGGAGAAAATTCTTCTGTACTTTCCTGGTTCTGTACAACTTCTGCTATAGGTTGAGTATTTTTTGATTCAGGTAAGTTAGGTGAACTGATAAATTGAATTTTGTCTCTACTTTTTCTAAGTATATTATCGTACTTATTTTTTATCGCTGACGAGGTAGTTATATCTGGTTGCACGAATTCAGGTGGTGTAATTTGAGCAGGTGAGACAACTTGAGATAAATTATCCTGTGTTGACTGCTGCACCGGGTTTTCTGGCAGAATTACGGACTTTTCTGGTAAATTGAGCGCAGATATTGGCGCTGTTGCCAGCACACTCGCCATCAGTAGACTCATATCACTCCTGGTATTTCATTTGACTTGCACCAATACTTCTTTTGACAGGTAAAGTTGGTGTACGTCAGGAAATTTTTTAAAAAAGAAGTGATAAAAGTTACTGTATTTCTAAGAGCTATCGCTGTATCAGTGGGAGAATAGACCTCTTGCAAAAGTGCTTTTTGCAAGAGAGGGAAAAGGGTAAAGGTTAAAGGGGAAGGGGACGATACAGAACTTTTTCCCCTTCCCCCTGCCCCTTATCCCCTTCTTGGGACCCCACCTTCCCCTTTTCCCGACTTATGCAAGAAGTCTAATGAAAGAGCAGAGGAGAAGTTGCAGTAAGTTTTTCCCCTCTGCCCAATGCCCAATGCCCAATATCCTAGATAGATTATTCTGGTTCGCTACAATACTTATTCATCTGATTCACTAATGTATCTGACTGTTTGCCAAGAGTTGTAGCTGTTGTCAGTGCGGAATCAATTTCGGCTCTAGCCTTTTGGATTTTTTCTCTTCCAGATTCTGAGGCTTGTGCTGTCTTGGTTGCACCAAGTGCTTTACCTGCTTTGGCGATCGCTTGGCTAAGATTTTGAAAAATCTTCACAAAACTGCTTTGAAATTCTTTCAGCTTCGGATCTGTTAGCTTCAGTTCTCCAATGGATTTAGTCACAAAGTCTAAATCTTTAGATAACTGTATGCTAGTTATCACTTGTGTTCCTTTATTTTTATCAATTAGAGAAGTTCCAGCATTCACAACTCGAATCAGTCGCTGGCACTGGGAAACTTTATTGTCACTGCAACTAGCAACTAACAAAGCAATACTTAGGCTCACAGGAACAAGAACAGTATATTTATGTAAAACAGACATTAACACCCCAACAGCAATTCAACCCACAATATAGTATCCAATATTACGGGGAAATGAGAGGATTGGGCACAAGACGCAGAGAGGCAGGGGGAGAAATCAATTCAAAATTCAAGTTGCGCTGGAAGCGCACCAAAGGTGCGACTCAAAATTCAAAATCCAAAATTAAAGAACTTCTGCCTCCTCTTTCCCAATACCCAATGCCCAATGCCCAATGCCCAAATCACCAATCTATCGGCAAACCCAACTGGTCTAAAGTAGCACCATCTTGTAATAGTGGTTGAATATCACTGTCTATTTGAATACGACCACCAGAAAGTACCAAAGCGCGTTGAGTGACTCTGCTTAACCAATTTAGATCGTGGGAAGCAATTAAAATCGCTTGCACAGGTAACTTTAATAATACTTGCCCCAAATGACGACGCCATGCTGGATCGAGACCGTTAGTTGGCTCATCCAAAATTAGAATTGTTGGTTCTAGGGCTAAAATTGAGGCTAGGGCGGCTAGGCGTCTTTGTCCACCAGAAAGTTCGTGGGCGGAACGATTAGCGTAGGCTTCTAGACCAAAATCAGCTAATAACTGGCGGGCGCGATCGCTTGCTTCTGCTGATGATATCCCATAGTTACGCGGCCCAAAGGTAACATCTTCTAAGATGGTGGGCATAAATAGTTGGTCGTTGGCATCTTGGAAGCTAAAGCCTATTTGACGACGCACTTGGGGTAAAGTTTGCGGTTCTACGGGAATGCCATTAATGGTAATTTTTCCTGTTTGCGGTTGTTTTAAGCCGATTAAGTTCTCCAACAAGGTACTTTTTCCAGAACCTGTTGCTCCCATCAATGCAACGCGATCGCCTTTGTTCAAGGTAAAAGATATTTCCTGTAATACTGGCTCTTGGTGGGAATATGCATACACCAGGTTCTCAACCTCGACTACAGCTGTATGGGGGTTATGGGTTGATAATTGGGGATTAGAAGTTAATGATTTCAAAATTTACAAACTCAATATGTAAGGGAGTAGAGACGCGATTGCTCGCGTTTTAGTGAGAGACGCGATTTTGCATCTCTACTAAGGAGTGGGTTAAATCTTGTAAGAAGTTAGAGTTACACTAGCAGCGATCGCCCAAGCTAGTAATAAGGCAAAACGTTCTTTTGGTCTAAGGGTAGAATCTATGGGTAATTGTCCGTTGTAACCACGAGCTACCATTGCCGCATAGACTCGCTCTGCTCGATCTAAACTACGGAGATACAAAGCTCCAATCATAGCTGCACTGGCATAGCGCAACCATCCCGTAGTTCCATTCAAACCGCGTAGTTGGGCGCTGCGCCGCATCCGCGTTACTTCTGAGAGCAAAATTTCCATATATTGCCCAGCTAATAACAAGTTTTGCTTTAAAGGTGCTGGTACTGGCAAGCTTTTCAGGGCAATGCCGAAACTGTGGGGCGGTAAGGTTAACAAAAAACTATTCATCGTCACCAGACAAACCAGCGAACGAACTAGCAAAAAACTGGCTCGTTCCCATCCCAAGGGCAATGCTAGCAATGACAAAAAAATCAATTCTGTGCCGAGTAATCCTCCCAATTGGCGAATTGGTACGCGCAAGAAGCAAGCCCATAAAAGTGCGATCGCGCCATATACACTTAGTCCATACCAGGCATGATGCTTTAATAAAGCTGCTCCCACCACGATCGCTAGAGACAGTTGTAAACGTAGCGGTAAGGAAAGTTTAAGCATTATTCGGTTTCACTACCTTGGCAATTCCAAAGGCAACAGCAAAGCAAACCGCAGCTCCCACCAGCCCAGCGATACTAGTGCCAATTGGCCCTAAACCCTCAATTCCATAGTCAGCTAAGGGAGTCGGCACAATTATCCGTACTTTCTCGGCTAAGTGAATGAAACCTGTATTTTCAGCAACTTTCTCCAACCCATCGGGCCAGGCTGAGGCAAAGAGTGACAGCACTCCTGCAATCAAAAAAATGGTGACAATAGGCACTGACCAGCCACGAAACTCATGCTGTTCGCCTGGTAACATATCTGGTCTGGCTCTGGCCAGATAGGTCAACACACCCCCGGTAATCATTCCTTCGCCAATGCCAATTAAAATATGCACGCCAGTCATGGCTGGTAAAACTATCGCTACCGGTGCAGTTCCAGAGAGAGCCAATTCAATGGCACAAACGATCGCAGCTACCACTACACTCACTCCAGCGGCGATTGCAGCAGCCAAGGGTAAGCGCCCTTTAGACCCTCCAAACAGCCTTTGCAAGGTTTCGGTTAAAACCCAGCCAACCCAAACCCCAACTACTGCCATGTTAAAAATGTTTGCTCCCAAGGCTGTAATGCCACCATCAGCAAATAACACGGCTTGAATAATTAAAACTGTGGCAAGACACAACGTTCCTGCCCAAGGACTGCCCAAAACGATCGCAGCTAAGGTTCCCCCTAACAAGTGACCACTAGTACCTCCTGCTACTGGAAAATTGATCATCTGGGCAGCAAAAATAAAGGCGGTGGTTAGTCCCAATATCGGGGCACGACGAATACCAAAAGCCTCTTGCGATCGCCCGAAGGCAACAAACAACGCTGCCACACTCGCTAAACCAGTAGCCCCGGCCACTGGAATAGAAACAAATCCATCAGGAATATGCATGATCTACCCTGTATTTTTAGAGGTTCATTTATTCAAAACAAGCAATAAAACTACGCCATCATTTTAATAACAAACAAAATTTTTCTCTTTTTTGCAATGCCCTACCGGGGGATTTTATAATGTTACTTTTGACATATTTTCAATCGAGTCTCTACTAAATAGTATACTTATTTAGTAACATATTAATTTTTGTTAAACTGATTTTTTATATTGCTAAACGTTGACAAAATGGGACTGTACTTATCTCGTCTCATTTTGTCGATCAAATTACTCCGAAAAAGAGATAATCAAGAAACTTTAGCTACCTCTTACCTTATGGAGTAGTTCATTTTTTCAAAAATCAAACAGGAATTTATAGCTGCTCTTATAGTTAAGAAATAGCTATAACTATTTCTCCAAAAAATGTTTTGATTTTTTTGTAGTGTTTAATTAATTCCTTATTGCATCAAAAAATAAGTTTTTACGGATGTAACAAGCTTATGTAATCAACATTTGCACTTTATTTTTACCTTGCTGTAAAAACAATAATGTATACGCACATTAACCAAATTACCGATACTCCATACTAAATTAATATTCCCTGTAGTCTCATTAAATAATTATAAAGATATGCTGAATAAACTGTATATTTGCTGACTTAGTTTACTGAAAAGTACATAATGTTTTGCTAAAAATACGTAATTCTTCGTATAATATCATAAAAATAAGGGGTAAGATGTAAAACTTAGATAAATTTAGGAAAATACTAGAAATCGAAGTGCGGAAATTACTAAACTTTCAGGGCAACTAACTGTAACAAAAGGATTCCTCGACTTTTGAGTAACTAAGTTCAGTCAATAAAGGCACCAGATGTTTGATTCTATTTTCCACGGACTTTACACACCCTCGTTTTGCAATTTGGAATATGAAAACAAACTCATCGAACTCGTTGTTAACAGTATCAACCGGCCCGCTAAAGATTTCAGAGTTGCCCCCCAACCCCGTGGGTACAGATGATAATTCTATTCATCTTTCTCTAGTAATTCCTACTTATAAAGAGCGTGACAACATCAAAAATGTAGTCAGCATATTGAGTCAATTACTGGATGAATCTATTGCAGGAAAGTATGAACTAATAGTGGTAGATGATGATAGCCCAGACCGAACCTGGGAGATAGCGCAATCTTTGACGAAAGAATACCCCCAGTTGCGAGTAATGCGACGCCAACAGGAACGGGGGCTATCCTCAGCAGTGATTCGTGGATGGCAAGCAGCTACGGGTAGTGTGTTGGGAGTGATTGATGGAGATTTGCAGCATCCACCAGAGGTACTAATACAACTGTTAGCTAATATTGAGCAAGGAGCAGATTTGGCAGTAGCTAGCCGTCATGTAGAAGGAGGCGGTGTTAGTAGCTGGAGTGTTGTTAGGCGTTTCTTGTCTCGTGGCGCTCAGTTGTTAGGCTTGGTAATTTTACCGGGGGTATTGGGCAGAGTTTCTGACCCGATGAGTGGTTATTTTATGGTGCGTCGGAGTGCGATCGCAGGTGTAACACTCAATCCAGTTGGATATAAAATTCTCCTAGAAGTAATTGGCCGAGGAAAAGTAGACCAAGTTGCCGAAGTTGGGTATGTCTTTTGCGAACGCAAAGAGGGCGAGAGTAAGGTGACATGGAAGCAATATATAGATTACATCCACCACTTAGTGCGATTGCGGCTTTCCACAGGTAAAGTAGGACGATTGCAAAGAAAAGTCAATTTCCCCATCGGTAGATTTGTCCGTTTTGGGTTTGTTGGCTTTAGTGGTGTGTTTGTGGATTTAACGGTGTTTCACTTGCTGCGTACTGTAATTCATTTAGGTTTAACCCGCAGTACGATTCTTTCAGCTGGAGTGGCAATCGTAAATAATTTTTTGTGGAATGATATATGGACTTTTAGTGATATTTCTCAGAGGCAACGTGCTTCGCATCAACGTTTCAAGCGATTCTTGAAGTTCAGTGCGGTCTGTTTGGCAGGAGTTATATTACAAGCTTTAATAATTAACTTTCTCTATAATATCTTGGAAATAAATCAGTATTTAGCTAAGTTGATCGCGATCGCAGTTGCTACCATTTGGAATTTCTGGGTTAATTTGAAACTTAGCTGGCGCGTCACAGACGTGAAATAATCACAACGAGGGATTTGAGCTTTAGATTTTTGTTTTTAGATTTTAGAACGAACGAACTTAAATCTCAAACGTCAAATCTACAAATCCATGACTGTGAGGCCCAGCAATGAGAGTTCTTTTCCAAGGTGCATTTTATTTTTACAAACAAATTATCTCGTTGCTAACTGCATCTGCTATACATTTCCTGCCTCTGGCAGATAAAAACTCTGGCTCACAACGCAAGCATTGGCATAATTGGCATCGCCTTCCTCCTTTCTGGGTTCATCTCTTGCCGATCTTAATATGGTCGATTGTCGGCATCAGCTTGCGCCTAATCAACTTGACTGCAAAGCCTCCTTGGACTGATGAGTTTGCCACCTTGGTGTTTAGCTTGGGGAATACTTTTATATCAGTTCCCCTCGATCGAGCGATCGCACCTGATATCCTATTACAACCACTGCAACTAAACCCAGCTGCAACTATTGGTGATGTCATTCATAACTTAGCCACACAAGATAATCATCCACCACTGTATTTTGTGCTGGCTTACCTGTGGATGAAGTTATTTCCTAGCGATGGAGGATTAATATCGCTGTTTGGTGCGCGATTGCTACCAGCGATATTCGGTGCTGCCTCCATTCCGTGTGTTTACGTATTAGGTAGAGTAGCGTTTCGTTCGTCATTAGTGGGACACTTGACTGCTGCGATGATGGCAGTATCACCTTATGGCGTATTTTTAGCACAAGAAGCGCGTCATTATACTTTGGCAATCTTATGGGTAATTGGTTCCCTCACCTGCTTAGTAATCGCCACACGTCATATTCAAAACCGCACATCTTTACCTATATGGGTAGCACTTTTCTGGATCGGAATTAATGCTTTAGGTATTGCTACTCATTATTTTTTCAGCATTACCCTTTGCACAGAAGTCGTAGTTTTGATTTTTCTGGCTTGGCTTCAATTGCAAAATAGCAGCAAATTTTCTCTTTTCTTCTCTCCTCCTTGGCGGCGTATCTATGCCGTTGTCATAGGTACTTGTGTAGCGGGTTTAATTTGGATACCAACCTTGTTAGAGAATGAAAATCGTGGTGCTTTGACCGAGTGGATTCGAGGTTCGCGCGTTGGACTAGAGTGGTTAAGCCCAATTTTTCAAGCTTTAGGAACATTGATTGCAATGATTTCCCTATTACCAGTTGAATCTTCTCAAGCTTTGGTTGTGATTCCTTCTGGAATAGTGATGCTAACTTTCTTTATTTGGGCAGTACCAATTTTGCTGCGTGGGATTAAAATTCAACTACAGCACACAGAAAGCCGGATGATGATTCAGGTACTTGCTGGAGTCGTTATCAGTGCGATCGCAATATTCTTTATCTTTACGTACTTTTTGGGTATTGACCTCACCAGAGGTGCTAGATATAACTTTGTTTACTTTCCTGCGATCGTGGTTTTACTAGGTGCAAGTCTTGCAGTTTGTTGGCATCCTCCCCAGATGGAAACAGAGCCAGGGAAAAATGGGGTAACAAGCATAGGTAAATGGGGAATAAACGGGAAAAAAGCCGTAATGGTAATTTGGTTAATGGGATTTTTCAGTGCAGTTACAGTAGTTTGCAATCTCGGCTATCAAAAATATTATCGTCCTGACCTGTTTGTGCAACTAATTCAACAAACATCCCGAACACCAGTACTGATTGCCACCACCCACAAAACTTATGTACACACTGGGGAAATGATGGGAGTTGCCAGGGAGATTAAACTTGCAGATTCACTCCAAAATCCTCTGTTTCTCCTGGCTCATCAAGATCGAGATCCGAACGCTTCCACCATTGCTTTGGAAAATACTTTAAAAAATTTACCACGACCTTTTGACTTGTGGCTGGTAAACTTTCACGCACCCGTAGCAGAAACCGCGAAAAAATGTGTTACATCTAATACTCGATCTTTGCCAACCGTAGACGGCTACGAATATGAACTTTATCGTTGCCAATAAATAGGGAGCAGGGGGCAGGGGAAAAGGTTAAAGGGTAAAGGGTAAAGGGATAAATTTAACTTTTCCCCCTTACCCCTTTCCCTTTGCCCATTCCCAATCCCCAATCCCCAATCTATATGCATCTTGTGGAAGTTCCTCAAATCTCAATATCCATAGGAGACTAGAGAAAGAAAAACAAAATATATCTGACACGTTTTTCAAATAGCGAAAGCTGTAACTAGTTAAGGAGGATTTATGCGTGCAGTACTGATGGCGGGGGGTTCGGGAACGCGGCTTCGCCCGTTAACTTGCGATCTACCAAAACCGATGGTGCCGATTCTAAATCGACCAATTGCCGAACATATTATCAATCTCCTCAAACGACATCAAATTACAGAAGTTATTGCAACATTGCATTATTTACCTGATGTCTTGCGAGACTATTTTCAAGATGGCAGCGATTTTGGCGTTCAGATGACTTATGCTGTCGAAGAAGATCAGCCTTTGGGTACAGCAGGCTGTGTAAAAAACATTGCCGAACTTCTTGATGAAACCTTTTTAGTTATTAGCGGGGATAGCATAACAGATTTTGACCTGACGGCAGCGATCGCATATCACAAACAAAAACAGTCAAAAGCTACTTTGATTTTAACCAGGGTTCCCAACCCGATTGAATTTGGAGTGGTGATTACCGATGAAGAAACACGGATTCGGCGATTTTTAGAAAAACCCTCTAGTAGTGAAATTTTTTCTGATACCGTTAACACTGGTACTTACATTCTCGAACCAGAAGTTTTGGAATATCTGCCAGCAAACGTTGAATGTGACTTTTCTAAAGACTTATTCCCCTTACTGCTAACAAAAGATGAGCCAATGTATGGTTACATTGCTCAAGGTTACTGGTGTGATGTCGGTCACTTAGATGCCTATCGTGAGGCTCAGTATGACGCGTTAGATCGAAAAGTCCAGTTGGATTTTGCCTACAAAGAAGTTTCTCATGAATTATGGGTAGGCCAAAATACTTACATCGATCGCACGGCTGTGATTGAAACCCCGGCTGTGATTGGTGATAATTGCCGTATTGGGGCAAGAGTACAGATTGAGGCAGGAACCGTAATTGGGGATAATGTCACTATTGGCGCTGATGCTAATCTCAAGCGTCCCATCGTGTGGAATGGGGCATTTATTGGCGATGAAGCACATCTTTCTGCCTGTGTAATTTCCCGTGGCACTCGTGTAGACCGCCGCGCCCATGTATTAGAAGCTGCTGTTGTAGGTTCGCTTTCTACGGTGGGAGAAGAAGCCCAAATTAGCCCTGGTGTGCGCGTTTGGCCCAGTAAAAAGATTGAGTCAGGGGCAGTTTTAAACATTAACTTAATTTGGGGGAACACTGCCCAACGAAATTTATTTGGTCAACGTGGCGTTCAAGGATTAGCTAATATCGATATCACCCCAGAATTTGCTGTGAAATTGGGAGCTGCTTACGGTTCTACTTTGAAACCTGGTTCTAAAGTAACGGTTTCCCGCGACCAGCGTAATATTTCTCGGATGGTGACGCGATCGCTGATTGCAGGTTTAATGTCGGTAGGTGTTGACATTCAAAACCTTGATGCCACAGCTATCCCCATCGCCCGTACAGTTATACCCACAATGTCGGTAGCTGGTGGTATCCACGTCCGGGTACACCCCGACCGCCCTGACTACATTCTGATTGAATTCATGGATGCCAAGGGCATTAATATCACCAAAGCCCTGGAAAAGAAAATTGAAGGGGCTTACTTTAAGGAAGATATGCGGCGGGCGCTAATTCATGAAATTGGCGATGTATCTTATCCTAGCCAAGTCATGGAGCGCTACTGTACTGCTTTTGAGAAATTATTGCATGTTCATACACTCCGTAATAGCCGCGCAAAAGTGGTGATTGACTATGTTTATGCAGTATCAGGGGCAGTTTTACCCCAAATGTTGGATAAATTTGGCGCTGATGCAGTGGTATTGAATGCCAGTGTCAATAAAACGGCAATGTCAATCACCGATCGCGAAGGATTGCTAACTCAGTTAGGTCATGTAGTGGAAGCATTGAAAGCTAACTTTGGGGTGCAAGTATCCGCTAATGGAGAACAGCTAATTTTAGTTGATGAATCCGGCTATCCAATTCGTGGGGAAATGTTAACAGCACTGATGGTAGACATGATATTAACTGCTAACCCCAGAGGAACAGTAGTTGTACCAGTTCATGCTTCTAGTGCTATTGAACAAGTTGCCCGTCGCCATGATGGTAGAGTGATTCGCACTAAAGCCAATCCTACAGCTTTAATGGAGGCTTGCCAGAAAAACCCGAATGTGGTAATTGGAGGTAGTGGAGAGACTGGTTTTATTTTCCCGCAACTGCATCCGGGATTTGATTCTATGTTCTGTATTGCCAAGATAATTGAGATGTTGACTATACAGGAGCGATCGCTTGCTGCGGCGCGGTCAGAATTGCCCCGTGTAATTCACAAAAGTTATACAGTCCGTTGCCCGTGGACAGCCAAGGGTGCTTTGATGCGTTACTTGGTAGAAACTCACCCAGCCCAAAACCTAGAACTCATTGATGGAGTAAAAATTTGTCAACCCTACGATGACAGTTGGCTGTTAGTTTTACCAGATGCCAGCGAACCACTGGTGCATTTGTATGCAAATAGCAACGATCGCGAATGGGTAGATGAAACTGTGAGAAACTACCGCACCCGTGTTCAGACTTTTGTGGAAAGACAACAAGAATATCAACCCGCCGAAGTTTAATTCGTAATACTTCGGCTACGCTCAGTACAAGTTCGTAATTCGTAATTGAATTCTTTAATTACGAACTACGAATTATGTTGAGTGGGTTCTAAATCATCATTGAGAACATTCTGGTAAATTTGTACCTGCGTAATTGCAATCAAAATAAATTAAAGCTTCCCTACTAGAAGCAAATCCTTGAGTTGTGGTATATGGGTCACTTTCTGGATTTGCTTCATATCGCCAAACTTTCAAATAGTAATAATTATTATCTGTAGACCATAATTCGTAACGGTAATTACCTCCTGATCCTTGACTATTTAAATAGTCAGCTAGTGCTGTATTTGATATAGACACAAAGCTAAATACAGTCAAAACCGGAATTACAGCTAGTTTCAGTATTTGGATTAATTTCATAAATGCACAAAAAACTTACTCCCTCTAGCCTCCTTTACCGAAGTGATTTTTGAAACTAGTAATTATCAGGAATATTTTGTGAGGATATCGTAAGACGCGATAAATCACGTCTCTACAACAAGGGTTATCGATATTTTATAGCGATTTAAACTATCTTCTTGCAGAGTGCGTTATTCACTCTTAATATTAAATACGGTAACTCAATCGATTTAACGTATTTAATGTAGCCAAAGAACAGTATCACATAACTCCTGCAAGATCAAGTCTTGTATCGCTTTTAGTCTAAACTCTTTTGTTCAGGCGTTCATCTCAATACTCCTATTCAAGTCAGTGCGAAGTTTTTGACCAATTAAGGTATGAGAATTCTTGCTGCCTCGTCTAGTTTTTGGTTTGTTTCCTGAAATACTTAACAAAAGTTTACTCATTTAAATGAAAAAGACTCTCAATTAGTCTGATAGTATATCTTCAGGGTTATTGAGAGTAATACTCATTAAGTGAGTGATGTATTTCAGCTATTGGCAAACTTTCTGAAAAGATAAGGCTTTTGACTTGCGTGGCTGTTCAAACACTGGAGTCGATGCCTTGATGGGCAGATTAACCAACCTCTCAAGGCGACTTTTTAGCAGGGCACACAACTATTTATTTCTCAGGTGTCAATATGTCAAAAAAAATTGGTTTGTTTTACGGTACTCAAACTGGTAACACTGAATCTGATGCTGAAAAAATTCGGGATGAGTTTGGTGATGATGTTGTGACATTACATCCCATTTACGAGGCGGATAGTAGCACTTTTGATGAATATGACTTGCTGATTATTGGCTCTCCTACTTGGGATATTGGTCAACTTCAGAGCGATTGGGAAGGCTTTTTCTCCGATCTAGATGAAATAGATTTTAGTGGAAAGCTAGTTGCCTATTTTGGTGATGGAGACCAATATGGCTATGCCGATAACTTCCAAGATGCAATCGGAATTCTAGAAGAAAAAATTTCCCAACGGGGTGGTAAAACTGTTGGTTATTGGCCAACTGAGGGATATGACTTTGAGAATTCTAAAGCTTTGAGAAATGGCAAGTTTGTCGGATTGGCACTTGATGAAGGTAGTCAATCTGATTTAACAGATGAGCGAATTAAAACTTGGGTTGCTCAGTTGAAGACAGAATTTGGTTTGTAGAGATTTAGGGCGTACAGCTAACTGTACGCCTTTGTTGAAACTGATAATTTAATTTAGAAGTTCTAGGTATTTATGTCTGATTCATTTGATGTTTTATGGTTAAGTGCCAGTCCAGCTTTGCAGCGTTTTGATAAACCATTACTTGAATATTTATCTAGTTATATAAATGTTGCCCATTGGGAATATCAGCAAACTAAAGATGAAGCCAGTTCCATAGATCAAGCTGTAGATTTACTGTATGAATTTTTAGAATGCCGCGGCCCCGTGCATTTAGTAGGACATGCTATGGGTGGTGCGATCGCTTTAACCTTTGCGCGGCGATTTCCGCAAAAAGTGCGATCGCTCACTCTGCTAGCTGTAGCAGCTCAACCTGCAAACAATTGGCAAGCTCACTATTACTTTCAACGACAACTTTTTAGCATCAGCCGTGAACTAATTCTAGCAAGTAGCGTTCGCAGTCTATTTGGCAATCAACCACCTCATACCACTAAAAAGTTAGTAGCTGCCTTAGATAAAGATTTAGAACAATCTCCCACGTCACACTCTTTATTTAAGTTGGTTTATTTACCCAAGGGTGGAGTTTCTATGCCAATGATGGTATGTGGTAGCAAGAGCGATCCAGTAGTCAATCCACCTGCATTGCATGACTGGTTAAATTGGTTCAAGCCAGAAGATAAACTTTGGGAATGCCCACAAGGGTATCATTTTTTTCACTATTTCTATCCTCAACAGGTTGGCGAACAAATTTTGAGTTTTTGGCAACACCACCATCCGCATCTACTGGAAGCATCTGCACTATCTTTTAGCACTTCTATAAATTAGTAACTTTGAGGTGCGATGTCTGACGACAAGCCTTACAGCTACGCACTTGTGAAAGTTGGGTGTACTGGGGTGCGTAGCTTGCCGCCGTAGGCATCGCCTTTGGTGTTGGCGTTGCGTAGGCGTAGCCCGTCGTAGACATCGCTAATAATTTTACCACTCATTATTGATGCTTCATCCTCTCAAGCTGGGTGTAATCATTCGGATAGGCGTTCTCGAAAATAAAGACGATATAAATTACAAAGGCATTGAACTTTATTTTCTTTAAATTTAATTAAGCCCAGACTACGTAATTTAAAACTTTGTGTATAGTCTAATTGCACAGGAATATCACTCTCAATAACTTTTTTCATCGCTGCTTTTAACAATTTATCTTCTTCTAGTAGTGAAAGATAGGGATGTAAAAAGCCTCTAAATAATCCCTCATCAGTGGGAGCAACTTTCAGAAGTTGTTTTAAAGTTAAATTACCTGTGGCAATTTGATAAAGAGCAGTTCTTAATAAATAAGGATGACCATCAATCATTTCCTTTAATTGTCCGACTTCTGTATCTGACCAATTTAATTTATGTCGTTGGACTAATTCTTTTATTTGTGTGACGTTGAATTCTCCGATTTCGATAGGTAAACCTACATTAAAGGGGGATTGATTGACATTTAAAGAAACATACCCCTCTTCTGTCACTTTCCGGGTATTCTAAATAAAAGGACTAAAAGAAA
>NZ_JAVRCK010000050.1:0-62388 GCF_034530815.1 Nostoc sp. DedSLP03 | reverse complement strand
TTAGGTCATTTCTAAAAATACAGCATTTGCGATCGCACCTGCGGAATGTGGGCTATAGAGAAACGACGATCAATTGAAGAAGCGATCGCACTGCGCTTATTTGCTCCTTGTGACTAGCTTTGCCAAAGTCTGCCGTTGAATTTAGGGGTGAATGAATTGGTACAGATAGCAATACAGTCAAAACCAATTAAGCGGCAACAGTTTTTACTTAAAACGTACAGAGCAATCGCATCTTCAATGGCTGGGACTGTGGGCTATGCTGATGGATCTCATGGCTGGGGTTGAGAGTAAAATTGATCGGAGTTTCAGCTTGCTAAAGGAAAAGTTGCTGCTAACATCCATCCAAAGAATAAGGCATTACCGATGGCATAGCTCCAATATTCATTAAGTAAACTAGAAGTAAATGAAAAAATAGCCACAAGTATGGGGAACAAGGGCAGTAAAAGATAAATAAACCCCAGATTTGGTAGCAAGTAAAGTACTAAAATAAAACCTCCGATTAAGGCTGTACTTTGTCCTAGCCACCACAAAAGACGTTTTCCAAACAAAAGATTTTGTTGAGCTATACCTGATGCTAAAAACCAAGGAAAACTAATAAGTGCAAGTATAGGAAACAATTGCAAACGTATCCCAGTTAGCCACCACTGTAACCACACTACTTGAGCCATCGCTCCGAAACCAATCCATAACACTATGAATAGAATAATGCTGATTCCTAAACCTCTAACTGTAGGTCGTTGCATTCGTGACATAATCACAAGCCAAGTTAATCCTGCTGCACCAAACCAAATACTTACTGCTGTGCCTACTAAAACTCCACCTAAGTTATCAATATCACCGAGTCGATTACCTACTAAAAGCGTACCACTTGCGATCAAAGGCGCTATTAACAAACCTGCCCAGCTTTTTAGCTGTTCTACCTTACTAGGGAGAAAAGAAGTACTTAAAACCGGAGCAATTGCTCCTAGTATTACTAACCACGCTAATAAATGTAAAACGTACCAAATCATTCGATAATCAACATAGTTGCTTTGACGCTGGCTTCCAAAAGTAGCATCAAGCCAATTTCTAGCAGCAAGGTGGCTTTGATTACGGAACAAAATTGTAATATGTTCTGCATTAGGAATAATTACTAGTTCTCTTCCCTTGCCCCGAAATAAATTTTTATTTTCTCCACCTGCGGTTTTAAGTAACCGCTTTGCATTGGCAATAAATCTGCCTTCCCAGCTTCCTGCTTGCAATTGCAGATTAGGGGGAGCTTTTGGTGTAACTGAAGCACTTGTAGGAGAAATAGCTACGGTTGCCGCATAACGATTGACATTATTGATAGCAGCAGACATTACTGCACCGCTACCCATTGAGTGCCCTAAAGTAGCTAAACGCAATTTATCTACTTCTGGTTGTTTTATAAGTGCTTCATAAGCAACATCAAGATTTTGCTGAAGTGAATTTTTTCCCAACGGTTTAGTATTAGCTGCATGACTATCAAAGTCCCACAACATCACTGCATAACCTGCATGTGCTAACGTGTAGGCGTACCCAAGCATTAACTGCTTAGAACCTGCATACCCATGTGCTATTAAAACACCAGGTACATTTTTTGCATTCTCTGACACTATGTATAATAGCGGCACACCATCACAGACCATTTCTTTTACTGTCAGAGACACCTGTACCGTCATTACTCTCCACCAAGAAATAGCAATTACTAATAGTGCCAAAATCAGCGTCAGTAAACGCTTATTATTCATAATTTTCTAGTTAATAGACTTCTGGCAAATTATTTTATGTATGTAATACCAATTCTATGTGAAGCTGCATAGAATTAATATTACTCGAATAAGTTTGCTTAATTGATAATAGACGCGCCCTATTGAGTTAATTATTTTCTATTTCTTCAGCAGTTTGATAAATTAATTGCCAAGCCTGTTTTACGTGTATTTTATCTGTGGTTGCTTGTCCAATTGACATTCTTAAAGTTAATTTTTGCTCTAGCTTGGTGGAAGTGAGATAGGTTTTACCTGAAGAGTTGATAGTGTTAATAATTTTTTCGTTAATTGCATCACCCAATTTATGGCGAAAACATACCAAATTTAATGGAGGATTCACAACTAGCTCAAAACGAGGATGAGATTTTACACATTCAGCAAATTCTTGTGCTAAGGCAATATGCTTACGAATATAATACTGTAAGCCTTCTATACCATAGTGCCGAATTACAAACCACAGTTTGAGACTTCTAAATCTACGTCCTAAAGAAATCTGCCAATCTCGATAGTCAATAACTTTACCAGACGTGCTAGCTTGATTTTTGAGAAATTCAGGCATGATAGATAGTGCATGAATTAGTTTAGCTCGATCTTTGACATAAAAACAGGTACAATCAAAATTAGTTAGCATCCATTTATGAGGATTAAAACAATAGCTGTCTGCTAGTTCTAATCCTTGATGAATCCACTGATATTCAGGACATATAGCTGCTGTACCACTCATTGCGCCATCAACATGGAGCCAAATGTTATGTACTTGAGCGATCGCACCTATTTCTGTTAATGGATCTATGGCATGAGATGAGGTTGTCCCCACAGTAGCAGCAATATAAAAAGGGATTAACCCAGATTTAATATCTGTAATAATTTGCTGTTTTAGTAATTTTGGACACATTCTATAATTAGCATCAACCTCAATTAAATGAAAATTTTCTCGCTTAATTCCCGCTACTCTGACAGCTTTCTCAATTGACGAGTGTGCTTGAGTAGAAGTGTACACAACTAGTTGATTAATATCTGCTTTTAACTGTTCTCTAGCTGCTATCAAAGCTACTAAAGAAGCACTACTGGCTGAGTCTTGAATTACTCCTCCTCCTGTGGTCGAAGATTTAAACTGCGACGGAAGTTTCAACATATCTATTAACCAGTCTAGAACATGAGTTTCTAACTCGGTACAAGCTGGAGAAGTTGCCCATAACATTCCTTGAATTCCAAGTCCTGCACTGACTAATTCTCCTAAAATTGATGGTGCAGAAATACCTGTAGGAAAAAAAGCAAAAAAGTTTGGAGACTGCCAATTAGTCAATCCTGGTACGATGATTTTATCTAAATCTTGTAAAATATCTGCAAAAGATTCTCCTTTTACTGGGGCTGTTTCTGGTAGTTTGGCTCTAATGTCTCCAGGTTCTAATTGAGATAAAACAGGCATTTGCTCTACTGTTTCTAAATAATTAGCTATCCAATCAATAGTTTTATATCCCCAATGACGAAATTCATCTGAGGACATATGGTATTCTTTATTGTTTTCCATATTCTTCTACCGTTTAAAACTTGTTATTTGACACAACATATTTTATATCTTAATCTGAAGCTTTAATATGTACCAAAGCTAATGTCTCATATCGCGTAATGCTGTCTTAATGTCCGAAATTCAGGCTAGTCATACCTATTACAAAAGAAAAATTTTTAGAAGAATCCAGAAGCCAGAATGGGCTAAACGCCCCGCTATCCATGTACAGGAATTAAAACAAGAAAATGGGGGATTCAGACCCGCCACTAATTATAGACCGCTAAATTTTCTATGTTTAGGGGGTATTAAACCCATTTATTCAAACGCCAGTCAGTGTGGAACACGTTCTGCCAAAAGCCCAGAAAGCCCTTGGCGTCGAGGTACAGCCAGAAGCCCAGCGATCGCAGATAGAAAATTGGTACACCCATCTGTAGAACACTTGCAGATGTGCGCTTAGAGCTTGTTCATTTACGACACGAAGTGATTACGGCGGCTGCCAAAAATGGTAAGCAAATTGCCGCCGCCGATACACACCCGTTTTCAGACTGGGATCAACAGCAGATTACACCCAAAGAACGTTATCAAACGTTGATGGAAGATTATCAACAACTCACCCGTGAGCTAGTCATATTTGGTTGTCACGTACATGTAGGAATTAGCGATCGCTCTAGTAGTCTGCCAACCCAAAATTGCTATGTTTGGACTGGGAAAAGGGAAAAGAGGAAAGGGGAAGGAATTAAAACATGAGTCCCTTTACCCGTTACCCTTTACCTTGCTTGCGTTTCCTTGGCGAACTACTAGTACTACACCCTTCTTCTTTATTATGGTTGATTGCCCGGACATCATATTAGAGGTTAAATCAAATTTTTACCTAAAGAGAAATCAGGTTTTTCGATTCTTGTTAATTTGTCTAACCATCTTAATGTTTCGTTATAATATTTGAACTAGTTTTCACTAATACGAAACTGTTAAAAATCTGGCATTGACAATTTTTTGGAGTTCAAAAAGTTCACATCACCGAGTCAAAAATTTGTTGCGCGGTTAGATTGAACTGACGAAAAGTAGGAGACACTATAAGGTTTGTTCCTCTAAAGGGTGTCATTTGATATTCATCATCAATAAGTTCACAGACAAAAATAGTCGGAACTTTGGGACTACCAATAAATATACGTCCACCTAACGCTGCATAATCCACAATCCAATATTCAGGTATACCCATAGCTTCATAGTCACGAAGCTTATCGTAGTAATCATCCTGCCAGTTGGTTGACACTACTTCAACTATTAGTTTGACCGAACTAGCATTATGGATAACTGATTCTTTCTTCCAGCGCGTTTCAGTATCGATAGTTTCTTGATTTAAAACAATAATATCTGGTTCGTACCCTGATTTGTCTCGGTATGGTTTAATAATGGATTCTTTTGGTATAGTCCAGATACCGCGTTTACCCATCTCTCTAATTGCTATCAGTAATTCTTCAATCAAAAAACCAGCTAAATCAGAATGCCCCCCTTTAGGCTTTGGCATCTCCACAATCACCCCATCATGTAATTCATAACGTACTTCTGAGTTTTCTGGATACCATTCGATAAATTCATCGAAGGTCAGTAGCTTTAGTTCCGATTGTGTTTGACTCATAAAAGTTACTGGATTTATTTTTACTGTTCATTTATCCTTTTTATTATGCTAACGAAGCGATGATGCTCCCTATGAAGGCTGAGTCCTCGTGTAAACCCTGTAACCCACAGCGTACACCCGATCTCAGCCCCAGCGATCGCTCACACATCATTTCAAGCCAAAAACCCCAAAGCATACTTACTGGCACACACTGAAAGGAATCATAACTAATACCATTTTGGATTTTAGACTTCGGCTACGCTCAGTCGAACGATTTTAGATTTTGGATTGTGAAACATCCATTGGATAAATGTTTCAGTTTTCCATCTGTCGCAATCATTTTTCAAATTGGTATAATTAGCCGGACATGATATTATAAGTTCTAATTTGTCTTTACGACCAAAAAACTAAATCACCTCCTGGCATTTTTCCAATAAAAGAGTTAATTGTTATACGTTCTCCAATGCCTGGTAAGACTTCATGAAAATTACGGCTGTTGAAAATGACCAAATCTCCTGTGAGTGGAATATTATGTTTTACTTCTGAGGTAGCTATTAAGGAGCGATCGTAGCCATAGGAACCAGGAGTTTTATATTTTTCATCTTCAGGCTGCCACTGTCGGTTATAGACTTTGCAAACACCTCCTTGGCTAGGCGCTTTGATATAGAGATTCCATACTAGCTGCGAGGTAATATTTCCTATTACCCAATTTGGAGCATCTAACCCTGCAAAGTCTATGTGTAGCAAAGCAACATTAATCTGACGTATTAATCCAGCGAAGTAATATCCATAGGCTTCATTTTCGTAAGCAATTTGTACTTGACTAGAGACATTCTGCCGGAGAATTGTTGCCAAACGTTTTAGTGGGTCAAAAGATAAGGAAGTTACCTGATTATAAGTTTTGTTAGCTTTTTCAACCGCATCAAAATATCCCCTCTTATCCCTTTTTATGTATTCAAATTGGGTTATTCCAATTCTTCCTATTGGTGGTTCCACATTTTTATAAAAATTAAACCCAACTTTTTCAATTGCCAAAGCTAATTTGTGACATTCTTCAGATGAAGCAAATTTAGAAATGCGAATTGATGGAATTTCATTTCTCAGCAATGCTTGGAAATTTTGCTGATTCATTTCACAGTCATTTAAGGTTTGCCACTTTGTTGCTCTTAGCATGTTAACTTTTTCACTCATAATTTTTGATAAATTAAGTTGTTGCCAAAACAGAAAATGATGGAAATAAAGATAAAATCAAAGTTAGTTTTTTATTTTGTCTTTAAGCTGTCAAACCCACATTCTGTAGGTGCGATCGCCATCAGCCAAAAAAGAGAGTGTCGCCTTCTCCCCACACTATAAGCAGGGGGAGAAAAAGTCTTAGTGAAGCCTATCAATTAAATAACTTATTTTTTGGACTTCGTTAAACTCTCACCCATTTCAACACTTTGGGATCTTTGTCATAGCGATAGGTTAAGCCATCCCTAGTAGTGATAGACTCCCCTTTACTTGCCTTACTTCTAATAGTGGAAACCGAATAGTTCGTTAATGCATTCATTTCTTTATGAGAAAACCTTTCGCTTGTACTGATTTCTAAGTCTTGTGATTCATTATTAGGTAAAACATCTATTGCAACTTCAGCCTTTTCAGAAGTATTATTGACAATTTCTCTTGCTTTTTGCAGTCGATAATCTTGCACAGTCACAAGTTGCCAACTGGAATCTTGTGATAGTTCTAAAACCCATTGATGATAATTAAATAGACTTTCTCGATGTCCAACACTAATAAATGTTGTTTTTGTCTCTTGTAGCTGTTGATATAAACTCCCTTCATTTCTTAAATCTAAAGCACTCGTTGCCTCATCTAAGATAGTGAAGCTAGGATGAGTAACTAATAGTCGAGCAAATGCCAAACGTTGTTGTTCTCCCAAAGATAATATGTTTTCCCAAGGAACTTCAGTATCAAAGCCTTCAACTCGACTGAGCAAGTTTTGCAGGTTTACTTGTTGCAAAACGTCTTTGAGTTCTGCATCTGTCATCTGACGATTTGTATTAGGATAAAGTAATTGTTCGCGCAAAGTTCCCAAAATAATGTAAGGACGTTGGGGTAAGAATAAGACTTCTTCTAGCGGAGGACGCACCAGACGGCCAGTTCCCGCATTCCACAAACCTGCGATCGCTCTCAATAAAGAACTTTTACCTCGACCACTTGGCCCGACAATTAATAAACCTTCTCCAGACTGAACGTTTAATGACAAGTCTTCGACTATCACTTGTTCATAGTTAGGTGTTTGTAATGTGACATGCTCAAAAGCAAATTGCTTCTCTTCTATTGTTTTAATAGTACTGACATTTTCGGGTTGTTTAGTTACTTCTTCTAAGGCATCTGAAAACTCAGATAAACGCTCAACATAACTAGAAAATCGCCCAGAAACACTAAATTCTCGAATTAATTCTTCTAAAGCACCAGCAAACATATAGCAAGCTGTAGTAGCTTGTCCAACTTGTCCGAAATCAATTTCACCTTTAATATATAAAGGTGCAAGTACTACGAGTGCGATCAGTTCGATAACAGCCCGATATCCTCTGTTAAAAATTTCCTTACTTCTTTCCCAATCAATCTTTCGTTTAATATCTTTGATCAAAATACTAAATCGGCGTTGAACTATATTTAGTTCTTGTTCTTCTCCTCGAAAAAAAGCTATCGACTCAGCGTGATTGCGAACATGAGTTAGAGAATAACTATAATCAGCTTTAGCCTCAAGTTCTGCCTGATTAATTTTAATTAATTCTTGATTTAAGTAAATAGCAATAAAGTTGCCTACAATTGTATAGATAATTAGTGCAATAGCTATCTGTTGCGAAATTGTCCAGACAACTATTAAAAAAGTTATCATTTGCAGTACTTGTTCTAGAAAAGTAGCTGAAAAACTGAGGGCATTACCAGTAACTGGTTCAATTTCTTGAGATAAACGTTGATCTGGATTATCAATATCTGATTGAAAATTAATTTTATAATAAGCACGTTTGTTTAAATATTTAGTTAAAACATAATTATTGAGCCATTGATACCAATCAAGAGAAATTTGCTTTCTGACAAATTTAGTTAGTCCTACTAAAAGCGTTATTAAGACAAGTCCAACAGCATAAAAAGCTATAGTATAAGTAAATTTAGAAGCATCTTTCTCTTGAATAATAACATCGATTAAATAGCGATGAATAAAACTATTAAAAGTAGTTACACCTACAAGAGTAAAGATGAGAAATATTAGGAGAATCAGCATTGCCCAGGCACGGATAACGTCTGAAAAAGCTCTTTCTCCTGGCTTGTTTGGATACCAATAAGGGCCAGCGATCGCTTTTACATTTTCCCAAAATCGAATAAAGTCTGTAAAAAAATTTGTTGCGGGTTTAGCTTGAATAACTTGGGTTGACATATTTGATAAATAAACTGGAATTTCTGAAAATTATATTTCATAGTTTTTAGTGTTGAATAATCAGTAATAATTACCGAATCAAGAATTACCATTCACCACTACTTATTCAAATCATATTGCCTAACTGTTGAGTGCGGCTCAAAGCAGTAAGCACTGCATTAGAGATGACAGTTCGCATCCCACCTTTTTCTAACTCGTAAAGACCAGCAGCAGTCACTCCTCCAGGACTTGTTACCTTGTTGCGTAAGACTGCTGGATGTTCATCAGTCTGAAACATCAGTTCTACACTGCCAGCAATCGTATGCAATGTGAGTTCTTGGGCTTGTGCGCGAGTTAAACCCATCTGTACCCCAGCATCAATCATCGCTTCGATGTACAGAAATATAAACCCAGTGCCGGCGCTACTTAACGCCGTTGCCATATCCAGATAATGTTCATTTTGGGTAGTAAATTCTTTGCCTAATGCTTGTAAAATGACTTGGGTATGCGATCGCTGTATTTCTGTTACACTTGGTGATGCGCTCCACACCGTAGTCCCATGACCAACTTGTACAGCAATATTCGGCATTGTACGCACAACAGCAGGATGATTCAACCCTTCGCACAGAGATGCAATACCTACTCCACCGACGATACTAATTACTAAAGCATCAGGTGAAATTTTATCCTTCAGCATAGCCATAACAGAGGTTAAAACCTGCGGCTTCACCGCCAATATCACAATCGATACGCCTTGTATAGCTTCTATATTGGAGGTTGTAGTACGTACTCCATATTCCTTTTCTAAATGCAGGCATCGTGTAGAAAGTGGGTCACTGACTATAACTAAATCGGGTTGTTGAATAGTTTTTGTCGATAACAATCTACTAATTATCATTTCGCCCATCGTACCACCGCCGATCAAGGCAAATTTTAAATCTTTGAGCATATCTTTCTCCTTATTTTATATGTTGTTGGTATCAATATAAATTAGGTTGAATTACAGCTTTTAATACAGAGCCTTGTTCTACATCCGCCAGAGCTTGATTAATTTCTTTTAATTTGTATGAACGACTAATTATGCTCTCCCAAGCAATATTTTTTCTGGAATCGCTATGACGTTTTAATAATTCAATCATTCTGTAAAAATGGCTGAAATCAATTCCCCAAGTTCCGCGAATATCAATATGTTTGAGATTAATTTCTAGGTGAGGATTGATGAGAATCTCACCCGTGTTTGTGTAATGCCCCACAACCACATAACGACCTCCATTTCTCGTCATATTCAAACCCTCTTTGACAGCAATGGGAATGCCTGTGGCTTCAATAGTGACATCAGCACCATGTCCGTGGGTCAATTCCAAAACCCGCTCAATATGTTGTTGTGGGTCGTTAGCATTAATTACAAGGGTTTCATCTATACCGAAGGATTTAGCAACTACTAATCGACTCTCAAACTTATCAATGACAATTACTTTACCTGCACCTGAGAGTAAAGCCAGAATTGCCGCACTCAAACCTACAGGCCCGCAACCCTGTACCACGACAATATCACCAATTTGAATTTGCGCTCGATCGATAGCGTGTAGTGCAGTTGGTAAAGCACATCCCCCAGCAATGAATTGCTTTGGTGAGACTTCTTCAGGTAAAGTGAGAACTTTCACCCCTGGTTTGAGGTAAATCAATTCAGACCAACCACCCAGTAATCCATCTTTGGCTGAATAAGTAACACCATAAACTTTACGTTGGGGACAGCGAGTGGATGCTTTAGCTACTAGACAATACCAGCAGTTGTAACAAGTTTCGTGGACATCGAGAAAAGTAGCGATCGCTCCAGGCTGAATCAATTTACCATTGACATCATTAACCTGTCCGCCTGTTTCCACCACACGACCGACTGAAAAGTGACCGGGGATAATTGGATAGGGTACTCCTTCTAAATGTCCACGGAGTAAATGTACATCAGTGCCACATACTTCACTATATATGGTTTCAATAATGATTCCACCCTTTTCTAGAATAGGGTCTGGTAATTGTTGGATTGTAACTGAGTGGTTAGGCGCAGTCATTACAGCTGCTTTGGGCATGAATCATTACCTCACTGATTTAAGACCAGAAAATAATTTCACCGTTAGGAAGTAAGCCAATCATGGAAGTGAAAGCTACACGCTGTCCATGCATCGGCTCAACATAGTGAAAGTTGGTTGTATTGAAAAGCAATACATCTCCTACGTAAGGTTGGAAAGCGATCGCATCTGCATCAGCAATGACTGTATCGCTATATCCGTAGGAATCGAGTTTATATTGCTCATCGCTTGGTTGCCAACAGCGATCGTAAATACAAGTTTTACCATGATTGTTGTCAGATAATTTCAAATACAAAGTCCAAGAAAGTTGAGCGGTAATTGTACAAACTTCCCATTCAGATTGCTCTATTGGCGCAAAATCAATATGAATTTGAGTACCATGCTCTATCTTTCTAATCAATCCTGCATAATAGCTACCGTAATCTGGTTCAGAAGCAATTCGCACCTTCGCGCCACACTCTTGGAATTTTTCTATGATGCGCTCTAATGGATTGAAGGAAGCTGCTGTAATGGAATCTCTTAATTTAGTTGCCCGTTCTACTTCTTTAAAATAATTTCCTTTACTAATGCTGTTGTATTCAAACACAGTGATGCCAACTTTTTCAATTTTGGGAGTGACATCTTCATAAGCGTTAAAGACGAGGGATTGAGATTGAGCATATAACATCTCACACTCTTCGGGTGTGGCAAATTCTTTCAACCGAATCAGAGGAATTCGGTGTTCGAGGAGCATTTTTAAATTTTCTGTAGTTAAGGGATACTCTTGTTTGTTTTCCCAGAGTGTCGATTTGATCTGATTAGAAGCAGCAGTCATAATATAGTTCCTTACATTTAAGTTTCAAGTTTTGGTGAAAAATCAATCCGGTTCAGTTAAAGGTTATTGGCGTAGAAAATTGGTCTTTCAGACGCGATGAATCGCGTCTCTACATGAGTTATAAATCTCAATTCATATTCAAATTCCCCATGCTCCCTGCCCCCTGCCCCCTTGCCTACGCAAGGCTTGCTGAATGCAATTTTTCAATTGTTCGGCTAAGACTTGGACATGGGGTTCAGCCATCATCGTGATATGATTGCCTGGAACAAAATGGATATCTACTGGTTCGCAAGAATACTCACTCCAGCCCCAGGTGGAATCTTGGGAAATTTCAGAAAACTTGCTAGTCAGCCGTTCCGGGGGAATCTCGCTGGCACGTATAAGCGTAATTCGGCCGGGATAAATTTGTTGTGGTACATAATTGATCGGAGATAAAGAGTTTGCTTTTAAAGCTTGCACCATGTTTTTCAGCTGCGTAATTTCAGCATTAGGAGGCAGCATATTCACCATTTTTAAATGCTGTAAAACGTATTTTAGTTGCTCCTCTTCAGATAGCGATCGCAGCGTATCATAAGAAATATCTATGTTCGTTGATAGAGAAACTTCTACTGCTTTGATCGACTCAATCAACCACCGAGCATGATCCCAATCAAGACGCTCAATACGTGCTTGTTTGTCTTTAGAGGTTGGTGCTGACATATCAAGTATGACGACTAAAGCAACCTCATGTCCCCGATCGAGCAACTGAGTCGCCATTTCAAAAGCTACTATACTTCCTAAAGAATGCCCTCCTAAAAAGTATGGCCCTTGCGGCTGAACGGCTTGCATTGCTTGGATATAATGGCTAGCCATATCCTTAATTCGGGTGGCTGGCTCTACATCTAGATTGTTTGCTTGAAAACTGTATAATGGTTGCTCATCTCCTAAATAACGCCCTAAGTGATACAAGTAGAAAGGTTCGCCCCCAGCGCCGGGAATGCAGAAGAAAGGTAACTTTGAACCGTTTGGCTGAATTGGTACTAGACAAGACGAATTTGAATAATCCGAGTCTATTTGCAAAATTGTCGCTAACTGTTCAATAGTTGGGTTTTGGAAAAGGCTTGTTAAACTCACATCTTTACTAAACTGCTGCTTAATTTGAGCCATTAAGTAGGGGGCTAAAAGAGAATGACCACCTAAGTCAAAAAAGTTATCTTGTACTCCCACCTTGTCAACTTTCAAAATCTTTGACCAGACTTGCACCAGTTGCAGTTCTAATTGGTTGCGGGGTTCGACAAATGTATCTAGGTTATTAATATTAGAAGGTGTTGGCAAAGCACGGCGGTCTACCTTGCCGTTGGGTGTCAGGGGCAAGCTATCTAGGAAGACAAAACTAGAAGGCATCATATACTGTGGTAGCTTAGTGGAGAGGAAGCTGCGGATTTCACTAATGGTAGGTGTTGAATCCTGATTGGGAATGATGTAAGCCACTAAGCGTTCTTCATGGGCAATTACTACAGTCTGATGTACAAATGGATGTTGTGCTAATACTGTCTCAATTTCTCCAAGTTCAATGCGTATGCCGCGAATCTTGACTTGATAATCTTGGCGACCGAGAATTTCTAGAGAGCCATCTGGAAGATAGCGACCGCGATCGCCTGTATAATACAGCAAATCTTGGTCATCATTGCGAAAATGGTTTTTAACAAACCGAGAGCGCATTTCTTCTAGGGCGTTAATGTAGCCCAAACTGCGAAATGGTGTCCGCAAAACAATCTCGCCTGATTCCCCAATACCACACAGTTGACCATTTGCACTCAAAACTAGTGCTTGAGTTTCTGGAAGTGTCCGCCCTACTGGCTGTACCCCTGGTGTGGGTTTACTAGGTACTTGGTAATAACATTTCGCCAAAGTTGTCTCTGTCGGCCCATACAGATTAACGATTTCACCTGGTTGAGGGAAAGCATCTCGCCATTGCAGTACAAGTGTCTCCTTCAAAGGTTCTCCAGCTAAGAATAAGCAGCGTAAGTTATGCAGAGATTGCGAGGGAACATTAGCTAACCATAATTGTGCTAAGGAAGGAACTGTGTGCAGAACAGAAATCTGTTCGCGTTCCAAGTAACCCAAAATTTTCGTTGGTTCTAACTTATCCTCTGGTGCTGGCAGACACAAGGTTGCACCACTGGTCAAAGGTAAGAAAATATCTCTGAGGACGACATCAAAGGAAAGTCCTGTTAATTGGGCAATGCGGTCTTTTTGATTAATTCCAAAGGTTTGCCTTTGCCAATTGAGAAAATGCGCCATCCCTTTATGACACCCCAACACTCCTTTAGGAACGCCAGTAGTACCAGAAGTAAAGAAGATATAGGCTGCATCATTAGCAGATATTTCCGGCAAGGGTATTGTATGACTGCTTTCTAAAGAATTTATGGCTTCTGCTGTGTCTGGATTTATACAGATAACAGTTAAAGACTGCCATATTTGGTCTTCTGGGTATTGACTATTGATGTACAGTATGCATTTAGCTTTAGCTTCCTGAAGCATTAGCCGTTGGCGATCGCTAGGAAGTTGCGGATCTATAGTAAGTATCACCCCTCCACTCAAGAGTACAGCGATCGCACTGGCAATCAATCCAAAACTTGATGTCCCGTATACGGCTACGACATCTCCCCGTTGAATTCCGTGACTCAGCAGCACCTTAGCTAAAGCTTGAGATTTATTGCCTAATTCGCCATAGTTCCAAGTGCGAGATCCTTGACGCACTGCTGAAAGTTCTGGGGCGCTATTTACCCAAGAAGTAAACGTTGTTGTAACTAATTCGTATTCTGGTTGTGGTATGGCTGTTGTGGGATCTGGTAGTAAAAATCGGGCTTGTGGTGTGACAAGAGAATAAGAGGCAATGTTACTATCAGCATCAACAACAATTTGATTCAGCAAATGATGGAATTGTTGCACCATTTCCACCATTCGTTCTGAAGTAAATAGGTCAGCATTATATAGTAGTTGCAGAGTTATTCCTTGTTCGTATTCTGCAACATACAAGCTTAAGTCAAACTTAGAAGCTGCTTCTGACATTAATATAGGTTCTACAGACAACCCAAAAAGTTCTAGTTGGGTGTTTGCCAAATTCTGTAAATTAAACCATACCTGAAAAATTGGGTTATGGCTGAGATTTCGTTCTGGCTGCAACGCTTCCACCAACATTTCAAAAGGCAAATCTTGATGGGTGTATGCGCCCAAAGCTACTTCTCGCACCCGTGATAATAGCTGCCTAAAACTGGGATTCCCATCTAAGCGGGTACGCATCACCAAAGTATTGATAAAAAAGCCAATTAGTGATTCAATTTCTGCACGGTTGCGGTTAGCGATCGGTGTACCGATGCAAATATCATCCTGCCCACTATAGCGCCATAGCAATATTTGGAATGCTGCTAACAGCGTCATAAACAAAGTGACACTTTCTTTTTGACTCAATTGTTTGAGCGCAATACTTAGCTCTTTTGAAAGTGTCAACTCTTGATATGCGCCCTGGTAAGTTTGTACAGCTCCTCTAGGTCGGTCAGTGGGTAGCGACAATAAAGTTGGTGCATCGGCTAGTTGTTGTTGCCAATACGAGAGTTGACTTTGCAATACATCACCTTGCAACCAGTTTCGCTGCCAAATTGCAAAATCTGCGTACTGAATCGGCAGTAGTGCTAAAGGTGACGACTGACCTTGAGAATAAGCATTGTACAGAGCTACTAATTCCTGGACAAACACACCCATTGACCAGCCATCACAAACAATGTGATGTATGAATACTAACAAAGCATGTTCTGTCTCGGATAGCACAACTAACGTTGCTCTGATCAATGGTTCATTTGCTAAGTTAAAAGCTTGATTAGCTTGTTTTTGCACTAATTGCTGCAAAACAATTTCTTTTTCGCTTACTTCGGCTTCGCTCAGTACAAGTGTGGATAAATGCTTCAAGTCAACAATTGAGACTGTCCAAGGTATAGATGTTAGTTGGCTCAGAGGAAGCCTCTTGCTCCCTGCTCCCTGCCCCCTGCCCCCTGCCTCTTCCCTGATGATTTGTATTGGTTGTCCATCAACGGTAATAAAGTTAGTACGTAATGCTTCGTGGCGATAAATAATTTCTTGTAAGCTTTTTTCTAAAGCTGCTTGATTAAGAGTTCCGACTAGACGCAAAGTTAGAGGTATGTTATAAGTGCCACCTAGAGACTGTAACTGGTCTAAAAACCATAAACGCTGTTGAGCATAAGACAGTGGTAGTTGTGTATTTTTTGTCCTTGGTAAGATGGGTGGTGTAGAAAATTCTAAGTCTTGTTGTTGCAATTGCTCAATCAATTGTGCCAACTCGGCTACTGTTGCTTTTGCAAATAACTCACGCAATGGTAGTTCAACTTTGAAAATGCTGCGGATACGTGAAAGCAATTGCGTTGCTAATAACGAGTGTCCCCCAAGTTCAAAGAAGTTATCATGTATACCCACTTGCTTTAGTTTCAGCACTTGTGTCCAAATTTGTGCCAGCATTTCCTCAATGGGTGTGCGTGGGGCAACGTATTTGTCTTTTTGTTCGCTGTGTAAATCCGGTGCTGGCAAGGTGCGGCGGTCTACTTTACCGTTGGGAGTTAGCGGCAGGGACTCCAGCACTACAAAAGCCTGGGGTAGCATATACTCTGGGAGTTTTGCTTTGAGAAATTGCCTCAGTTGGTTGATTGTGGGTGTCACCTGTGGATACGGCACTATGTATGCGACTAGGCGCTTCTCTCCTGGGGTATCTTCACGGGCGATGACACAACAAGTCTGTACATCACCATGTTGGCTCAGTGCTGTTTCGATTTCTCCCGATTCAATGCGGAAGCCTCGGATTTTTACTTGATTATCAATACGTCCTAAGTATTCGATGTCACCATTCGGTAAATAACGTGCTAAATCCCCAGTTTTGTAGAGACGACCAGAACCAAAGGGGTTAGAGATAAATTTCTCTTGTGTCAACTCAGGGCGGTTGAGGTAGCCTCGTGCTAGTCCTACACCACCAATGTGTAACTCTCCTGGTACACCCACAGGTACGGGTTGCAAATTTTCGTCTAAGATGTAGAGTTGCGTGTTGGCGATCGCTTGACCAATAGATATTTTCTTGTTATTGTTACATTTTGCAATCGTGGCACACACACTAGCTTCCGTTGGCCCGTAAGCGTTAAAGAAGTTTCTACCAATAGACCATTGCCTAATTAATTCAGCAGGACAAGCTTCCCCAGCGACAATTATTGTTTGCAGTGTCGGCAGTTCCTCCACGGGCATAACTGCTAACGCCGATGGTGGTAGTGTGATATGGGTAATCGAATAATTGCGTAATTGTTTAATTAATGGTTCTCCTGGCAATAGAGAGTCTTTGCTTCCCAGGTACAACGTTGCACCTGAAAACAGAGCCATCAAAATTTCTGAGATCGAAGCATCAAAACTGAAGGAGGCAAACTGGAGAACGCGACTAGAACAAGTCAAGCCAAAAGTTGTTTTCTGAGCTTGAGCTAAGTTACATAGTCCCTTATGCTCAACCATCACACCTTTGGGTCTACCTGTAGAACCTGAAGTATAAATTACATTAGCTAAATGAAAAGCTTTGACTCCAGTGGTTAGGTTATGTTGATTGTTTTGGGCAATTTGTGAGCAAGCTTCATCTAAAAAGACTTGTTTTGCTTGATTTGGAGGAAGTTGATCGACTAGTCGCTGCTGAGTTAACAGTAGCGAAACTTGAGCATCTTCTAGCATGAAGTTTAAACGCTCAGGCGGATACTCACTGTCAAGTGGTAAGTATGCCCCACCTGCTTTGAGAATACCCAACAGTCCTATCACCATTTCTAGCGATCGCTCTACACAAATACCCACCAGTACATCTGGTTTGACACCCAATGAACACAAGTAATGCGCCAATTGATTAGCACGACAATTCAACTGGTGATAAGTCAGTTGTTGATTTTCAAACACTACCGCTACAGCATCAGGTGTACGTTCTACCTGTTCTTCAAATAACTGATGAATACATTTATCTGAGGGATAGTCCAGCCATGTATTATTCCAATCAACCAATAACTGCTGCTGCTCAACTGCTGTCAGCAAAGGCAATTGTGCAATTCGCTCTTGAGGATTAGCGACAATTCCTGACAGCAACGTTACAAAATGCCCGCTCATTCGCTCGATTGTTCCTGCATCAAACAAATCAGCGTTGTACTGCCACATACCCACCAGTCCAGTGCTTGTACTGAGCGTAGTCGAAGTGCCAGTATTCTGCAATGATAAAGTTAAATCAAACTTGGCAGTTGCGCTTTCTACTGGTAAAGAACTGATAGTTAAGCCAGCAAGTTCGACTTCAGATATGGGTGCATTCTGGAGGACAAACATCACCTGAAACAGTGGCGTATGGCTGAGGTTTCGTTGTGGCTGCAATGCTTTTACCAACTCCTCAAAGGGCAGGTCTGGATGAGCATAAGCTTCCAATGTCATTTGCCGTACTCGACTGAGCAATTGCCCAAAACTGGGGTTGCCTGACAAATCGGTACGTAATACTAAAGTATTGACAAAAAAGCCAATTAACCCTTCAAGTTCTAAGTGATCGCGGTTAGCAATTGGCGTACCCACTACAATGTCATCGGAGCCTGTATAGCGATAAAGCAAGGTGACATAAGCACAGAACAGCGTCATGAATAGGGAGGCTCCCTCTTGCCTACTGAAATTGGCGATCGCTTGACTCAGTTCGCTTGATAATTCTATATATTGGACTGCGCCTCGGTAAGTTTGAATCGCTGGTCTGGGTCTGTCTGTGGGTAATTCTAGTAAGGTAGGAGCATTTTTGAGTTGTTGCTTCCAGTAGTCAAGCTGCGTTTGCAGCACTTCTTTTTGCAACCACTGCCTTTGCCAAATCGCAAAGTCGGCATACTGAATTGGTAACTCAGGTAGCTTGGGGGACAAGTTATTGCAGATGGCTGAATAGATGGTTGCTAACTCGCGCATTAATATGCCTGTTGACCAACCATCCACTATGATGTGGTGGACTGTTAGTATAAAAGCGTGTTCTAGCTCTGTGAATTTCACCACACAAGCTCGGATTAAAGCAGAACTAGCAAGGTCAAAGGGTTGAGCAAGTTCAGTTGTGGCTAATTTTTGCCAAGCGATCGCTCTTTCACTTTCAGGTAACTCTGTTAAATCTACTACTGGCACACTTAAAGTTAAGCTGTCAGCAATTACCTGGACTGGCTGCTCGTTGATGGTGCGGAAGTTGGTACGTAAAACTTCGTGGCGAGCAATAATTTTGTTGAAGCTTTGCTCTAGCGCCACAACGTTCAACTGACCGTGAAGTTTTATAGCTGTTTGTTCGTTGTAGAAGGGGCTATCTGGTTCCAACTGGTTTAATAACCAGAGTCGTTCTTGGGCAAAAGATAGAGGTAAGTTCTGAGTGCGATCGGCTTTGATAAGAGGTAAATCTGTATTAGTGGCCGCATTTTTATCTTGCAGTAACAAAATAAGTTCGGCTTTATTTTTAGCTAATAAATCACGAGTTTCTAGAGTTAATACACCCTTTGGAGCATTAGCACGCAACTGCTCACCTTCAACCCACAATTTCACACCCTGTTTAGTAAGGTTAGCTACTAATTGCTCGACATTCACAGAAACATTACCTCCACTTTGCCTAATTCGTAATTCATAATACTTCGACTTCGCTCAGTACAAGTTCGTAATTCGTAATTAAATAATTATTGTTCAAATTGCGATTTCTTCTCTATCACTTGCATCTAATTTTATATCTGGTTCTGGTTGTTTCTCTAGTTTGGATACTATTTCAGCTATTGTGGGAAAGTCAAATAAAATTTCTACAGATAATTTAACAGAAAAAGTTTTTCTTAGCCGAGATAGAACTTGAACAGCTATTAAAGAATCTCCTCCTAATTCAAAAAAGTTATCATGAATTCCTACCTGTTTAATCCCTAATAATTCTTGCCAAATCTCAGCAATTTTTTCCTCTATTTCATTACGCGGAGCTATATAGGAATTGGACAAATTAGGTCTTGTGTGGAGTGCAGATAATTTTGCAGGCTGAAAAATATCTGGCTTTGTTTGTAATGAAATCTCTAATTTATGGTCAGTCTCTTTTTGCCCAGATTTTATACTAAATGCAGCTGATGCAGAAGCAACAGCCATAATAATCTGATGCTCTAATGCTTCAGTTTCAGGAAATGCAGCAACTTGCACAAAATCTTGAGCGCGTAATGCATCAAACCACTCTTCTTTGATGATAAAAGGTTGACCTGGATTGCGTCTTTTATCGTCTAAAGGTTTCAACAGCAGACCCCAAGTGATATCAAAGTCTATTTTGGGCTGAGTTATTTCCCACACTAAGAGGAAGCCGCCAGGAGCTAATAAAGAGCGTACATGGTGGAGTGTTCGATCTATATTCCGAGTAGCGTGCAACACATTAGAGGCAATGATTACATCAAAGCTGTACTTATCAAACCCTTGCTCAGTTAGCGACTTGTCTATATCTAGTAATCGATATTCAACAAATGGATAGTCTTGAAATTTCTGTTGAGCTTGAGTCAAAAAGCCGCTACCAATATCAGTAAAAGTATAGCTGGTTTGTTGGGGCGGCAACACAGGTAATAAAGCTTGTGTAGACACACCAGTACCCGCACCGATTTCTAGAACTCTTAGCTGAACAGATGATGGCAATAATTTAACTAACTGTTCTAAGCTGGAACGCAAGATAGAGTTGTAGTAAGAAATTAAGGGAGTTTCTGAATATGAACCATTGTTTTCTTTTTGATAAACCAGTTCATCGAAAATCTCTAATGGTTCTTGTTCGCCAATAACAACAACAGCTAAATTTTCACCACAACGTTGCACTAAATCTAAATCTACTAAAGATGAAGCAGCGAACCTTGCTCTAACTTCTGCTAAATGTTCATTAATATAATCTTGCGAATATGGAACTAGCTCACTAAATAACCCCTCCTGTTGCTGTAGTTGTCCTTGCTCAACTAATATTTGCAACCATCTTGAAATCAATTGCTGATAGCGAGGAGAAATATGGCATTGCGCTAACAAGTTTCCTAAAGAATACTTTTCTTCAGGATTGCTAAAAATCCCTAATTGCTGGAATGCAGAGTTGATGTAAGCTGTACATAAACGGTCTAACCACTGTCTATTTTCTTGATAGGTTAACTCGTTGAGTTCTGCATTTCTCAAACTTGCTTGCTTTTGACCTGCTTGTGTAAGCGATGTCCACAATTGTGATGTTGTGGGTAAGATTTGCAACTGTCCCCAAGCTGCTTTTTGTGGGGGATCGATCCAATAGCGATCGCGCTCAAAGGGGTAAGTTGGTAAGGGAAGACGATAATACTCATCCTGACTATAAAATCCAAACCAATCTACTTTTACCCCAGCCAACCAGAGTTGACCGAATGTATTAAATAAAACAACGATATCGGATTGCTTTTCTTGAGGATGACGTACCGAAGTCAAAACTGTTTGTGTGGCGGCTTTGTCTGGATGTCTCTTGACTAATGTAGCTAGTGTGTGTCCTGGCCCCACCTCTAGTAAGACTTGTTCGGGTGTTGCTAATAATTTCTCGACACCAGAAGCAAACAAAACTGTAGAACGCAGATGTTGAGCGTAGTAGTCAGGATTTGTGGCTTGGGTGACTGTAATCCAAGTACCAGTTAGGTTAGAAATATAAGGAAGTTTTGGAGCATTTAAAGTAACTTTTTTGACTCGCTCTGCAAATGCCTCTAAGATTGGCTCCATCATTTGCGAATGGAAAGCATGAGAAGTATGCAGGCGGCGACATTCAATACCTTGAGTAGCTAGCTGATTTTGTAGTGCATCTACGGCTGCTGTGGAACCGGAAATTACACACTGTGAGGGTTGATTAATCGCAGCAACAGAAAGTTCTTGCCCTAATAGGGATTTTACCTTGTCTGCGGGTAAAGGAACAGAAAGCATTGCTCCAGTAGGCAATTGCTGCATCATCTGTCCGCGTGCTGCTACCAAAGATAAGGCATCTTCTAAAGAGAAAACTTCTGCGAGAGTTGCTGCTACATACTCGCCAATACTGTGACCGATCGCAGCTTGTGGTTCCACTCCATAAGACTGCCATAATTTAGCTAGGGCGTACTCAATTACAAAAATAGCGCTTTGAGCAATTCCTGTTTGTTGAAGTTGCTTTGATACCTCATCAATCTTTTCGTCACTAGGGTAAAGAATACGACGTAAATCAAGCCCTAGTAAAGGTTTAAGAATTTCTGAGCAATAATCAACTTGTTCTTGAAATACTGCCTCGGTTTCATAAATTTCCCGCGCCATATTTACGTACTGAGAACCCTGACCGGGAAACATAAAGACCACAGGGCGTTCTGTAATCTCTGTGTAGTTAGTAATAACTTGTTGGGTTGCTAAATTACTCAGGTTTTCAACAACATCTTTTAAGTCTTGACAAATTAACATCCGTCGATGATTAAAACCCCGGCGACCACTATTGAGGGTATAAGCGACATCGCCTAAATTAAGTTCTGGATGCTCTTTTAAATGAGTAATTAAATTAGCCGTCGCCTTCTCAAGCGCACTCGCACTCTTAGCCGAAAGACACAATAATTGATAATTTCTCCCCTGCTCCCCTGCTCCCCTACTCCCCTGCTCCAACACAGGAGTTTCTTCTAAAATTACATGAGCATTAGTACCACCCATACCAAAAGAGCTAACTCCGGCACGCCGAGGGATGTTATTTGTTTTCCATTCAGTCAGGGTTGTATTGACATAAAAAGGACTGTTGGCAAAATCAATTTTAGGATTAGGTGTCTCGAAATGCAAACTCGGAGGCAGCATTTTATGTTGCAGTGCTAATACTGTTTTAATCAAACCTGCCACACCTGCTGCTGTATCCAAATGTCCCAAGTTGGTTTTTACCGAACCAATAGCGCAGAAGCCTTTTTTATCTGTAGTTTGATTAAAAGCTTGAGTTAAAGCTGCAATTTCAATCAAATCTCCTAAAGGTGTAGCTGTGCCATGAGCTTCAATATAAGAAATTGTCTCGGCATCTACACCCGCTATAGCTTGAGCTTCGCCAATCACTGCTGCTTGACCGCTAGCACTAGGAGCAGTGTAGCCGACTTTCATTGCACCATCATTATTAATCGCCGAGCCTTTAATAATTGCATGAATGTAGTCGCGATCGCTGATTGCATCCTGTAATCTTTTTAATACCACAATCCCAGCACCGCTACCTGCGATCGTTCCTTGTGCTTTAGCATCAAAAGCACGGCAGTGTCCATCAGGAGAAAGAATCATTCCCTCTTGATGCAAATAGCCGATTTCTTGGGGAATGCTGATAGTAACTCCACCAGCTAAAGCTATGTCACATTCACCATTTAAAAGACCTTGACAAGCTATGTGAACAGCAACCAATGAAGTAGAACAGGCTGTTTGCACATTTACTGCGGGGCCAGTCAAATTGAGTTTATATGCAACTCTTGTCGGTAAAAAATCTTTATCATTAGAAATTCCTAATTGCACGGGGTCAATTGTGGCTAATGATTGATAATTAGGGTAAAGGTTGTTGAGCAAATATCCACTCATTCCTACACCACCATAAACCCCGATTAAACCATTGTAGGTTTGCGGATCGTAACCAGCTTTTTCTGTTGCTTCCCAAGCCAATTCTAAAAATAGACGTTGTTGTGGATCTATTAACTCCGCTTCTTTGGCGCTATAAGCAAAGAAATTTGCATCAAACAATTCAATATCTGATATAACACCCCTAGCTTTTACATAATTAGGATTATTCAGTAAATCAACAGAAACACCAGAATTTATTAATTCTTCATCCTTCAAACAAGAGATAGATTCTACACCATCTCGTAAATTCTGCCAAAATGATTCAATATCTTTGGCGCCAGCAAATCTACCAGCAACAGCAATTATTGCTATTTCAGAATTATTAAATTCATGATTGTTGTCTACTGAATTTATTGTCATCTTGTACCTTTCTTCTGAGAGCGATATTGTTGCCTGGATTGTAATTGCTGGCTTCTTAAAGCTTTAATTTCACTTTGAGATTGAGTGCGATAATTGTTTTCTTTTATTGTATCTTGTTTTTTGATTTTAGCACTTAAATATTGGCTTAAACTATGTATAGTTGGGTAATTAAACATATCAACTATTGATAGTTCCAAATCAAATTCTTCTTGCAATTGCTGATTAATTCGTGCTAGTAATAGCGAATGACCGCCTAGCTCAAAGAAATTATTGTAAATTCCCACCTTTTCTACTGCTAATTCTTTTTGCCAAATACCAGCAATGATTTTTTCTAATTCTGTATTTGGTATTACATAATCAGCTTTGTTTAGAGGAGTTAACTCTGATTTCTGTAGATTGTGACGGTCTACCTTGCCATTTGGTGTTAAGGGCAGTCGATCTAGAAAAACAAAGCTGGATGGTATCATGTAATCGGGCAATCTTTCCTTGAGATTATTTCTCAAAGACTGAGTTAGATTATCTGATTTATTGTTGTTTTCATTTTCATATTCAGCAAATAATCGTTGATAAAAAGGTGTTTGCCGGAAATTATTTTTATAGTGATAGGAGACATATTCAAATTTAATAGTTTCTCCATTCTTTCTCAGCAAACGACCTTTAATTGCATAATCGGGGTTGAGATTGTTTTCGCAAAGTGTTCTGAAACAAACTGCTTGAATGACATCACCACATTCAACTTCAATCCCTGGTTCAAATACTGGAAAATAAACAGGAAGCCAACAATGTTCATGTTCGAGAATATCTATTTCTTCTCCAGCGACAGTGTGCAAATTCAACCACACTAAAAATCCATCCAGTCGCCCAGTTTTCTGAATTTCAAATTTCACTGAATGGGAGAGTTCTGGACTAATATATTCATTAAAATTCAAGTCTTCCAAAACATCCACAGTGGACAAAACATTAGCTTGCGGAAATTTTTTAATACATATCCTTAAGTCAAATGGATATCCAACTTGCTTAAAGATTTCATTGGTGTAATGTGCAGGAGTTTCAGCAAATTTTGGCTTGTATAATATTTCATCTGGGAGAGTAACAGCAGCCATCTTGGTAACACTTCTTTCAGGAATCATCAACCCATCAGGCTTGAGAAATCTTCTAGTATTATTAATAATTACTGCTGCTCCTTCAGAGCCACCAATTGCTCCCACAATTTCGGAGACGCAAACATCAGCGAGTTCTGGAATCTCAACTTGAGTTGCATCTCCATGAATGACTGTGATTTTTGACGCTAAACCTAATTTTTCAATACAAGCTCTGGCTTTGTTGCAGGTTGACTCGTCTCTTTCAATTGCATAAATTTTCTTAGCACCCCCTTCGACACAAAATCTAGACAAAATAGCATCTTTACCTGTGCCAATTTCAACGACTATTTTATCTTTGACCAATTGATTAATGGCGACTTTATAGCTATCGTTACGCCGATGGTCATTGGTCATAGCGTAATACAGTAATTCATCATAGACATAGTATTCGGCTACAGATGGCCATAGTTCTACTTTGTCTGTTGATAAATTTTCTGTTACCTGGGATGATTCAGGGTTTTTCTGTTGTGGTACAACATAAGCTACTAAACGTTTATTGCCCGATTGGTCTTCTCGTGTGATGACTACTGCTTCTTGAACTCCAGGTTGCTGAGACACTACATTTTCAACTTCCCCAAGTTCTATGCGATAGCCGCGAATCTTGACTTGATGATCGATACGACCGAGAAACTCAATGCTACCGTCATTCAAGTAGCGGGCCAAATCGCCAGTTTTGTAAAGCCGAGAATGGGCTTCATCGCTAAAGGGATTGGGAATAAATTTCTGTTGTGTCAACTCTTTTTGGTTGAGGTAGCCTCTTGCTAACCCGACTCCACCGATGTGCAATTCTCCTGGCACACCAATCGGTACGGGTTGCAAATACTCATCTAAAATGTAGAGTTGCGTATTGGCGATCGCTTGACCAATAGATATTTTCTCATCTTCAGGGGTGCATTTGGCAATAGTCGCACAGACACTAGCTTCCGTTGGCCCGTAAGCGTTAAAGAAGTTTCTGCCAACAGACCACTGCTTGATTAATTCAGCTGAACTTGCTTCTCCCGCGACAATTATTGTTTGCAGTGTCGGCAGTTCCTCCACGGGCATAACTGCTAACGCCGATGGTGGTAGTGTGATATGGGTAATCGAATAATTGCGTAATTGTTTAATTAATGGTTCTCCTGGCAATAGAGAGTCTTTGCTTCCCAGGTACAACGTTGCACCTGAAAACAGAGCCATCAAAATTTCTGAGATCGAAGCATCAAAACTGAAGGAGGCAAACTGGAGAACGCGACTAGAACAAGTCAAGCCAAAAGTTGTTTTCTGAGCTTGAGCTAAGTTACATAGTCCCTTATGCTCAACCATCACACCTTTGGGTCTACCTGTAGATCCTGAAGTGTAAATCACATTCGCTAAATGAAAAGCTTTGACTCCAGTAGTTGGGTTAGATTGATTGTTTTGGGCAATTTCTGACCAGATTTCATCTAAAAAGACTTGGTTTGCTTGATGTTGTGGAAGTTTGTCAATCAGTCGTTGTTGAGTCAGTAGCACCGAAACTTGAGCATCTTCTAGCATGAAGCTCAAACGCTCAGGCGGATACTCACTGTCAAGTGGTACATAAGCACCACCCGCTTTGAGAATGCCTAGTAGTCCCACCACCATATCTATTGAACGTTCCACACAAATACCCACCAGCGTATCTGGTTTTACACCCAATGAGTGCAAGTAATGCGCCAATTGATTAGCACGACAATTCAACTGGTGATAGGTGAGTTGTTGATTTTCAAATACAACTGCTACAGCATCGGGTGTACGCTCAACCTGCTGCTCAAACAACTGATGGATACATTTATCTTGGGGATAATCTGCTTGAGTATTGTTCCAATCAACGAGTAACTGCTGTTGCTCAGATTTTGTTAGCAGAGGCAATTGAGAAATTTGCTGCTGTGGATTAGCAACAATTCCTTCAAGCAAAGTTACAAAATGACCAGTCATTCGTTCAATCGTGCTGGCATTAAACAAGTCAGTATTATACTCCCACATACCCATCAATCCTTGGGTAGTGTTTTCCATCGATAAACCCAAATCAATCTTTGTAGTTGTACTTTCTACTGGCAAGGAACTAACAGTTAACCCTGCAAGCTTTACTTCCTGTACGGGTGCATTTTGAAGATTAAACACCACCTGAAACAGTGGCGTATGTCCCAAGTCCCTTTCTGGCTGCAATGCTTCCACCAACATTTCAAAAGGCAAATTCTGATGAGAGTATGCTCCTAAAGCTACTTCTCGAACGCGAAGGAGTAATTCGCTAAAACTGGGGTTGCCTGCCAAGTTAGTACGCATGACTAAAGTATTGACAAAAAAGCCAATTAACCCTTCGATTTCAGAGCGATCGCGGTTTGCGATCGGCGAACCTACCAAAATGTCTGATTGTCCTGTGTAGCGGTAAAGCAGGGTATCATAAGCTGCCAACAGCGTCATAAATAAAGTACAACCTTGCTCCTGGCTCAGTTTTACCAATCTATCGGTTAACTCAACTGAAAGTGCAAACTTCTGATATGTCCCAGCGAAAGTTTGCACAGCAGGTCTAGGTCGGTCTGTAGGTAGCGACAATAAAGCTGGTGCGTTTGCTAGTTGTTGTTGCCAGTACGAGAGTTGGCTTTGCAGTACATTTCCTTGCAACCAGTCTCTTTGCCAAATAGCGAAATCTGCGTACTGAATTGGCAGTGGTGTTAAAGGTGACGGCTTCCCTTGAGAATAAGCATTGTACAATGCTGCTAGTTCTTGAACAAACACACCCATTGACCAGCCATCAAAGACAATATGATGTATAAACACTAACAAGGCGTGTTCTGTTTCTGACAACGTTACTAATGTTGTCCTGATTAATAATTCATCTGCCAGGTTAAAGGGTTGTTGCGCTTGTTGTTGCGCTAATCGCTGCAAAGCAATTTCTTTTTCACTTACTTCGGCTTCGCTCAGTACAAGTGTGGATAAATGCTTCAAGTCAACAATAGATACTGTCCAAGGTATAGATGTTAGTTGGCTCAAAGAAAGCCTCTTGCCCCCTGCTCCCTGCCCCCTGCTCCCTGCCTCTTCCCTAATAACTTGAACTGGTTCTCCATCAACTGTAATGAAGTTAGTCCGTAACGCTTCGTGGCGATAAATAATTTCTTGTAAGCTTTGTTCTAAGGCAGTTCGATTCAGAGTTCCAGCTAGACGTAAAGCTAAAAGTAAATTGTAGAACGCACTGTTGGGATTTAACTTGTCTAAAAACCACAAACGCTGTTGAGCATAAGACAGTGGTAACTCTGCATCCCTTGCTTTTGGTAAAATGGCTGATGCTGTTAAATCCTGTTGCTGCAACTGTTGAATATTTTGGGACAATTCAGCGATCGTTGGTGCAGCAAATAAACTCCGCAAAGGTAATTCTACATTTAAGCTGGTACGCACGCGGGAAACTAGTTGCGTTGCAAGTAGCGAGTGTCCGCCAAGCTCAAAAAAGTTATTATGTATGCCCACTTGCTCTAATTTTAAGACTTGCGCCCAAATTACTGACAAAATTTCTTCGATGGGGTTACGTGGAGCAGCATACTCATCCGATAATTGGCTGTGTAAATCAGGCACAGGCAAAGCGCGGCGGTCTAGTTTACCGTTGGGGGTAATTGGTAAAGCGTCCAAGATAACTATTGCACTTGGAACCATGTAGTCTGGTAACTTTGACTTCAGGAAGTTACGCACAACGCTTACAGAGAGTGTACTTCGACTCCTTTCGACTTCGCTCAAGGCAAGTCGCTCAGTACAAGTCTGTTCTGGTTGCGGCACTATGTAAGCGACTAGGCGTTTATCACCTGGGGTATCTTCCCGAACAACTGCACAAGATGCCTGCACATCACTTAGTTGACCGAGTACTGCTTCAACTTCGCCCAACTCAATGCGGAAACCGCGAATTTTAACTTGATTGTCAATGCGTCCTAAAGATTCGATTTTACCGTCCGGTAAATAACGTGCCAAATCTCCAGTTTTGTATAGTTTTGAATTATTAAAGGGATTGGGGATAAATTTCTCTTGTGTTAACTGGGGTCGGTTCAAGTAGCCTTGGGCTAACAGGACACCAGCAATGTACACTTCTCCTGTTACACCCACGGGTACAGGCTGTAAATATTTATCTAGGATGTAAATTTGCGTGTTGGAAATCGGTCGCCCAATTGGAGGTAATGGCGGCCAAGTTTCTACTGAATTAGGTAAAGTAAAACTGGTGGCTAAATGGCTTTCGGATGGCCCATATTGATTGTGCAATGTACAATCATTGAGTTTACCCAACCACTCATAAATCGCCCCAGTAATTCGCAATTGATCCCCAGAAGTGATGATTTCTCGCAAATGAGTATTCACTAATGCATTACTAATAGCGAATTCCGCTAATTGCTGTAAGCCCACAACGGGGAGAAACATTCTTTGAACTGCTTTTTCTTGGAGAAAACCTAACAAAGCTCTTGTATCGTGGCGTAATTCCTCTGTGATGAGGCATAATGTGCCGCCAGAACACCAAGTAGTGAAGATTTCTTGGAAGGAGACATCAAAGCTAACCGAAGCAAATTGCAGGGTTTTTGCTCCACGAGCAATTTTGAGATTGTCCCGATGCCACAAGATATGATTGCAAAGGGCAAGCTGACTCATAGCTATACCCTTGGGTTGACCTGTGGAACCAGAAGTGTAAATTATATAAACTAAGTTATCGGGTTGTACGCCAGAAATTACGTTATCTGTGCTGCACTGAGAAATTAATTCAGCATCAGTATCTAAACAAACAAGTTTTGCTTGATTTGGCGTTAGCCTGCCAATAAGTCGCTGTTGAGTCAGTAAAACTTTAACTTGAGTATCGTCTAAAATAAAGCTCAAGCGATCGCTCGGATACTCTGGATCAAGTGGTACATACGCTCCACCCGCTTTGAGAATTGCCAGTAATCCTATAACCATCTCTAAAGAACGCTCAACACACAGACCAACTAAGACATCTGGTTTTACACCTAATGAGCGTAAGTAGTGCGCCAACTGGTTAGCACGGTAGTTTAATTGCTTGTAAGTAAGTTGTTGATTTCCAAACTCTACCGCCACAGCATCGGGTGTCAGCTCGACTTGTTCTTCAAACAATTGATGGATGCACTTATGAAGTGGATAATCAACTTCTGTATCGTTCCACTCGACAAGTAACTGCTGTTGCTCAACTGCTGTTAGCAATGGCAATTGAGAAATTCGTTGTTCTGGGTTAGCAACAATACCTTCAAGTAATGTAACAAAATGACTTGTCATTCGTTCAATTGTGCTGGCATCAAACAAGTCAGTGTTATATTCCCACCACCCTGCTAATCCGATGGCAGTGTTTTCCATCGATAAAGTTAAATCAAACCTAGAAGTTGTGCCTTTGATTGGCAATCGATTTACAGTCAGCCCGGTTAGTCCTAATTCAGATGTGGGTGCATTCTGGAGGACAAACATTACCTGAAACAGTGGTGTATGACTGAGGTTTCTTTCTGGCTGCAATGCTTCCACCAACATTTCAAAAGGCAAATTTTGATGGGAATATGCCTCCATTGCCATAGAGCGAACACGGGTGAGTAATTCGCTAAAACTGGGGTTGCCTGTCAAGCTGGTACGCATGACTAAGGTATTGACAAAAAAGCCAATTAACCCTTCTATTTCAGAGCGATCGCGGTTAGCAATTGGCGAACCCACCAAAATGTCTTCTGTACCTGTATAGCGATAAAGCAGGGTATCAAATGCTGCCAACAGCGTCATGAACAAAGTTACACCTTGTTCTTGGCTGAGTTTGGAGAGCTTATCAGTTAGTTCAACAGACAGGACAAACTCTTGATGTGTGCCGTTGTAGGTTTGCACAGCTGGTCTAGGTCTGTCTGTGGGGAGCGACAATAAGGCTGGTGCATCTTGTAGTTGTTGTCGCCAGTAATTTAATTGGCTTTGTAGTACTTCCCCTTGCAACCAGTTTCGCTGCCAAATTGCGAAATCTGCATACTGAATCGCCAATGGTGCCAAGGTTGAGGGCTGACCTTGAGCATAAGCATCGTACAGTGCTGCTAGTTCTTGGACAAACACACCCATTGACCAACCGTCACTAACAACATGGTGCATACACACTAACAAGACGTGTTCCGTCTCATTAAGCACTACTAATATCGCCCTGATTAATGCTTCCTTTGCCAAATCGAAAGGTTGAGTAACTTGTTGTTGCGCTAATTGTTGACTAGTAATTTCTTGTTCTGTTGTAGATAAATACTTCAAGTCAACAACTGAAACTGTCCAAGTAGTTTCTGTTTGAATAATTTGAGAAGGTTTGCCATCAACTGTAATGAAGTTAGTGCGTAATGCTTCGTGGCGATGAATAATTTCTTGTAAGCTTTGTTCTAAGGCTGCTCGATCCAAATTTCCTACTAGCCGCAAAGCCATAGGAATGTTGTAAAAGGGGCTGTTAGGCTCGAACTGATCTAAAAACCACAAACGCTGTTGTGCATAAGACAGTAGTAATTCTGCATCCCTTGTCCGCCTTAAAAGTGGCGGGGAAGTTATTTCTGAGTCTTGTTGCTGTAACTGCCCAATTGATTGTGCTAATTCGGCTACTGTCGATGCAGCAAACAACTCACGCAATGGTAATTCTACGTTGAAAATGTTGCGAATGCGTGAAAGCAATTGCGTTGCTAGTAGCGAGTGTCCGCCAAGCTCAAAGAAGTTATCGTGAATACCCACTTGCTCTACTTTCAGCACTTGCGCCCAAATTTGCGCCAGCATTTCTTCAGTAGGTGTGCGCGGTGCAACATACAATTCTCGCAGTGTGCTGTCTAACTCATGTGTTGGCAGGGCGCGGCGGTCTACTTTTCCGTTAGAGGTGAGGGGTAAGGATTCCAGCAGCACTATTGCACTTGGCATCATGTACTCTGGTAGCTTTGCCTTAAGAAACTGACGCAGTTCTGGGACTGTGGGGGATTGTTCTTTTTGCGGGACTACGTAAGCTACTAAACGTTTGTCGCCCGGTTCATCTTCTCGTACTATTACCACGCTTTCCCAAATGGCTGGGTGAGAAGTTATTAATGCTTCAATTTCGCCCAACTCAATGCGGAAACCACGAATCTTAACTTGGTTATCGATGCGTCCTAAATACTCTAACTCGCCATCGGGTAAATACCGCGCTAAATCACCTGTTTTGTATAATTTTTTGTAATTATCAAATGGGCTAGAAATAAAACGTTCTGCTGTCAGTTCGGGACGATTCAGATAGCCACGTGTCACCCCTGCGCCACCAACGTACATTTCACCAGGAACGCCTATCGCTACTGGCTGTAAATATTCATCCAGCACGTACACCTGTAAGTCGGGTATTGGATGACCAATTACACTAGCAGTATGATTTAAATCGGCTTTGCTCAATGGGCGGTAAGTGACGTGTACGGTGGTTTCTGTAATCCCGTACATATTCACTAATTGAGGCAAGGAGTCGCCATGTCGCTCAAACCAAGGTTGTAAACTCTTCAGTTCTAAAGCTTCGCCACCAAATATGACTAGGCGTAAGTTTAAGGAGGGGGCAGGGGAAAATGTTATTGACTGTTCGGCTTGAATTAACTGGCGGAAAGCTGATGGTGTTTGATTGAGAATTGTGACTTTTTCTTGACACAATAATTGATAGAAAGATTCAGGCGATCGCGTCACTAAATAAGGCACTACTATTAGTTTTCCACCATACAACAATGCACCCCAAATTTCCCATACAGAAAAATCGAATGCATAAGAGTGAAACATTGTCCACACATCATCTTGATTGAAGTGATACCAAGAGTCTGTGGCTGCAAACAGACGAGTTACATTTGAGTGATTGACTAAAACGCCTTTGGGTTTACCTGTAGAACCGGAAGTATAGATGATATAAGCTAAATTATCGGGTGTTGCGGTATTTTCCGGGTTTAACTCGCACTCTTGAGCAATTTTTTCCCAATCGCTGTCTAAGCAAACAATATGCGCCTGATGTTGAGGAATAGTATCTACTAATTGCTGTTGTGTTACCAGTACTTTAACTTGAGCATCTTCTAACATGAAGCTTAAACGCTCAGTTGGATACTCAGGATCGAGCGGCACATAAGCACCACCCGCTTTGAGAATGCCTAGTATTCCCACGATTGTTAAGAGCGATCGCTCTACACACAACCCCACCAAGGTATCTGATTTTACACCCAATGAACGCAAGTAATGCGCCAACTGGTTAGCTTGATTGTTCAACTGCTGATAAGTCAGTTGTTGATTTTCATACACAACTGCGACAGCATTCGGGGCACTCAAAGATTGTTGTTCAAACAACTGATGAATACACTTATCAGAGTAATAATCCGCTTGAGTATTGTTCCATACTAATAACTGCTGCTGTTCGGGTTGCGTCAATAGGGGCAATCGGGAAATTGGCTGAATAGGATTTGCCACAATCCCTTCAAGTAACGTTATAAAATTCCCCGCTATGCGCTTGATAGTGCGCTCATCAAAAAGGTCAGTGTTGTATTTGAAAATTCCAGCTAAAGAAGAATTATTTTCTGCGATCGTCAAATCTAGATCGAACTGACCCTCCATTTGGGGCATTTCAAAAGGTTTGAGGATAAATCCGTCTTGATTTACTTCACCTTCTAACAAAAGTTGTTGCGTCTGCTCAAACTGTCCCAAGTTCTGCAAAATAAAGTTGAATACAGTTTGAAAAATCGGGGAACGGCTGGAATCGCGCTGTGGCTGCAATCGTTCTACCAATAAAGCAAAGGGAAAATCTTGATGCGCCAATGCTTGTGATACGCAGGAGCGAATTTGAGCGAGAAATTCCCCAAAACTAGGATTTCCTGACAGATTTGCCCGGATGACAACTGGATCGACGAAGTAGCCGACAATTGGGGCAAATTCTATCTGAGTTCTACCTGAAGTAGGAACGCCGACTAAAATATCCTCTTGCCCTGTATAACGATACAGGAGAACCTGAAATGCAGCCAGAAGCAGGATATATTGGGTAACGCCTTCTGTTTGAGCTAATTTTTTCAGTTTTTCGGTCAGTTCTGGCGAAAGAGTAAAGTTATGGGAAGCACCGTTATAAGTTTGGATGGTTGGCCGTGGTTTGTCTGTCGGCAGATTGAGTACAGGTAATTCTCCTGCTAGTTGTTGCTGCCAATAGTTCCAGAGCTTTTCTCCTTGGGCGGTGGTTAATAATTCTCTTTGCCAACGAATGTAATCGATGTAAGAGTGCTGTAGAGGAGTTAGAGATGGCTCAATCCCCGACTCTAGTGCAGGATAGCTGACGATTAACTCTTCCATCAGTAAGGGCATAGACCAACCATCACCTGCAATATGATGTACTGACATCAACAGGATGTGTTCATCTGGCGAAGAAGTAAATAAACGTACCCGGATTACTGAGCCGTTTTCGAGGTCGAAAGGTTGCTTGTATTCCTGAAAAACTCTTTGTTCAAGCTCCTGCTCGCTCCAATTAGAGGCATTTATTTGTTGAAAATCTGGTAATTGAGTTTGACGGGTTTGTTGAACAACTTGATTCCCTTGCTTGGAAAAGGTGCTACGTAACTGAGGATGACGGTTAATCAGCAGTTGGAAGGTTTTTTGTAAAGTCGTGACATTCACCTGCGAACAAATACGACAGGCAAACACCATATTGTAAGCTGCACTTTCAGGTGCTAGTTGCCACAAAAACCATAGCGCTTGTTGACCGTAGGAAAGAGGATAAATATTTAAAATATCTGGGCGATCGCGCAGTAATTGTAAAATTTCACTTTTATGCTGCTGTAGTTGAGCAACTACATCAGGAGTTAACAGCGACTTAGAACCCCCAATACGCAATTTTTCGCCGTCATTTCCCAATTTAATCCCTTTCAAAGAAAGGTCTTGTAAAAATTCAACCAAGCTCATAGTTCCAACTCCACCCAATCATTATTTTCGAGATTCTCTAGCGGAAATTGCTCGCTACCTGTGCTTTGGCTTTCTTGAGCAAAATCTAGGGGAAAAATTTCTAATGCCAAATAATTAGCCAGTTTTGTAACTGTAGGATAATCAAAAGCTAAATTTGGGGGTACAGAGCATCTTAGAGAGTTTTGCAAGCGGTTTCGCAACTCAACAGCCGTTAGAGAATCCATCCCTAGCTCAAAAAACCTCTGCTCTCGATCTAGGGTTGAGAGATTACGCCCTAGCACTTTAGCTACTTGCGAGCAAATATGCTCAATTAAGAGTGGTTGGCGATCGCTAGCATTAGCCATCTCTAATCGAGTCCGAAAATCAGATTGTTCGAGTTTCTTGGCTGTGTGGCTGAAGTTAGCAAAGAAAGGCGAGTTTAAACTTGATTTACTGAGAAATTCTGACCAATTGATCGGTATTACCGCTACTTGAGCAGAAGATTGATTCAACAATTGCTCTAGCACAGTTAATCCCTGTTGAGGAGCAATTGTACCAATCCCGTTTGTCTGTATGCGATTTTGATTTTGGCTATCTAAGTTAGCCGCCATACCCACTTGCGACCAAGGCCCCCAGTTAATGCTGATTCCAGGTAGACCCAAAGCTTGGCGATGATGGGCTAAGGTATCCATAAAGGCATTCGCTGCTGCATAGTTGCCTTGTCCCGCAGAGCCAATCAGCGAACTTATCGACGAGAAACAAACAAAAAAGTCAAGCGACAGATTTTGTGTCAAAGTATGGAGATTCCACGCACCTTGCACTTTCGGAGCCATTACCCGCCAAAAACGCTCTAAAGACTGTTGCCGTAAAACACCATCATCCAGCACGCCAGCCGCATGGATAATTCCCCGCAGTGGCGGTAACTGAGAGTCGATTTTTTCTAATACTTCAACCACGCGATCGGCTTCGGAAACATCCGCTTGCACCACCAGCACTTTTACACCCGATCGCTCAAAGCTAGATATTCTTTGTTTTGTGGCAATAGATACCTCACTTCGCCCAATTAATATTAAGTGTCGCGCACCTTTTTCTATCAACCACTCAGCCACTTCCATACCCAGTGCGCCGAATCCACCAGTAATCAAATAACTCGCGTCTGGTTGTACAGATAACTGCCCTTCATTAACTGTTGTAGTGATTTGCGGCATCGATACTACTACTTTACCGATATGCTTGGCTGCTGCCATATAGCGGAAAGCATCTACTACTTGCTCTAGGGAAAATACTGTTTGAGGTAAAGGCTTAAGAGTACTTGTTTGGAATTGTTTTGTTAGTTGCTGCAACATCGGGGAAATTAAACCCGGATACTTTTGGTGAACTTCCCCTAAATCAAAAGCAAAATATGAAACATTATCTCTTACGGCTTTGACTTGGCTTTCATCCCAGATGCCAATTTTGCCGATTTCGATAAATCGTCCCTTGTGAGCCAGTACTTGTAAGCTTTTGTTGATGAATTCACCATTTAAGCTATTGAGAACAACATCTACCCCTTGTCCATGTGTCAGACTCATCACTTCGTCGGCAAATTCCAGGCTGCGGGAGTTCATTACATACTTAACTCCCATTGATTTGAGAAATTCCCACTTGTTAACAGAAGCAGTAGCAAATACCTCTGCACCAGCACTTAGCGCTATTTGCACCGCAGCTAAACCGACACCACCAGCTGCGGCATGAATCAAAACTCGTTCGCCTGGTTGAATTTTTGCTAGATGATGCAACCCGTAATGGGATGTTAAAAATGCTAAAGGTATGGTCGTTGCTTCTTGGAAACTTAAGTTTGTGGGCTTTTTGACTACAGTCGTTGCTGGTAACGTGACAAAACTGCTGAAGGCATCGTGAGTTGTCACCCATGCCAGAACTTCATCCCCAACTTGGAGATGGTCAACATTCTCTCCCACGGCGACAATATTTCCAGCACATTCAAAGCCAAAAGTCAACTGACTCGCTTGGGTAATGCCCATTTTTTCAGCATAATATTCTTTAAGCATTCCTAAAGCATTTAGGACATCCCGGAAATTCACGCTTGCGGCTTGCACTTGAATTTCCACCTCGTTGTTTTGCGGTGGGCGACGAGTCATCGCTTGCAACGATAGATGATCTAAGACACCATACTCAGATAGCTTTAATTGCACAGGCTGGCGCGGTGCGATCGCCAGTTGTTTGTCCTCATCAGAAATGGCTTTGCGCCGCACCAGTCGCGCTACGTAGCGTTTGCCGTGACGAATGGCTATTTGGTCTTCTGTATCTGGAGAACAGATTTCTGACCACAGCAATTGCAGATTGTCCTCATCGGCAGCTAAATCTAAGCGCACACATTGTAATTCGGGATGTTCTAGAGCAATGACTCGACCTAATCCCCATAATGCCGCCCCACTGAGTTGAACTGGTTGTGGCAATGCGTTATCTATCGCTTGAGTGCCACGAGTTACCAGCCATAGCCGAGGAGGTGTTGGGAAGTTGGCTTGCAGCAAAGTTTGTACTAGGTGTAAGACACTACCACAGTTTAGAAGTTGTTCTTGTTCTATAGCAGTAAGGGAGTTTTGCGATCGCTTTTGGTAACTCCACAGATGAATGATATTGCTTATTGTGGGTAGTTTTTCTCCCCTGCTCCCTGCTCCCTGCTCCTCTGCTTTTTCATGCTGACTGACGGTACTAATCAATTTTTGCCAGTGGTCTGGGAGGCTGGGATCGATTTGATAATGTTGCCGATCAATTTTCTGATAGCTAACACCAGCAGACACTAAGATACAAGCAACTCCTTGCTGTTGCAACTGTTTGGCTAGTCGTTGGCCTAGTCCTTCTGAATCAGTCAAAATCAGCCAACTGCCACCAGAGACAGCAGCCGATTGACTTTTTTCCACCGCTTGCCATTCAATTTCATACAACCAGTCTGCGAAATCTTGCTCAAGAGATTGCAGCAACGCTTGGCGAGTCGCTTTTTTGGCTTGTAAACCTTTAATGTCTGCAATCAAGTGTCCATGAGTATCAAACAGTCTAATATCTGTTAGTAGCTTATCGGGCTGGGAATTTTCTAGCTGTCGTTGCACCGCATGACACCATAACTGCTGACTTTGAGGACGTTGGTAAAACTCGAAACTCTCAATTGCAAAGGGTACAAAAGTCTCATCGTCAGAGAAGAAAATGCTGGTCAGTTGTAAGCAGGAGTCTAGAAGACCTGGATATAATTGATACTCTTCTAAATTCTCTACTTCCGAAACCCATTTGAGCTTGGCTAGGGCTTCTCCTTCTTTCCACCAAACAGAATCAAGCCACTGGAAGCTTTCACCCAATTGAATTTGTCGCTTTTGCCAACTTTGATAAATTTCGAGCGCAGCTATTTGTTGAGTACAGCGTGTTTGTATCTGTTGGAGAGAGACAGCTTCTAGTTTAGTATTAAAGCCTTTCGAGATTTTTCCTGTGGCATGAACTAACCACTCATTTATCTGAGTACTACCATTTGGAACTGTATCAAAGCTGATAAGTTGGAAAGATGCGCCACTTCCCTCAAAAGACAGCACCAACTGTAGTGTGCGCGCTTTACCTTCGGGGATAGGCAATGCCTGTGGGAAAACTATATTTTCTAACAGACATGACTCACTGGCGAAAGTCAGCCCTGCTGCACCCAATAATAAGGAGAGATGACAAGCTCCAGGTACTATAACTTGGTTATAAACTTGATGTTCTGTTAAGAACGGTAGAGTTTGAGTACTAAATTCCGATTCAAACAAGATTTCCTTGCTTAAGGGCAATTGAAGCTTTTTGTCTAATAATGGATGCAGTTTTGCTGGTTGTAGCTGTTGATGCCGACGCGGAGTATTTTCAATCCAATAACGTTGTCTTTGAAATGGATATGTTGGTAGTGCAACTTTGCGGCGAGGATAATCTTGCTCAAGTTCTAACCAATTAACTTTGCCTCCGGCTAAATATAACTCTCCTAAACTAGAGAGCAATTGTTGCCATTCTGGTATGCCCTCACGTAAAGAAGGTAGCCATAAACCTTCACCATCTGGCAAGCATTGACGACCCATGCCTAACAAAATCGGCTTCGGCCCAATTTCTAAGAAGACTTCACATTCAAGAGTACGCAATGTCTGCATACTATCAGCGAACCGCACTGGTTGACGGATATGATTGACCCAGTATTGTGCTGTTGTGATGCGATCGCCTGCCAATTCTCCAGTAATATTAGATACTAATGGAATTTGCGGCTGATTGTAGGTAACTTGATTAGCTATTGCCTCAAAGTCAGCCAACATCGGTGTCATCAACGGCGAATGGAAAGCATGAGATACTTGCAAACGCTTTGTCTTGATTCCTTGGGCTTCTAGTTGCTGACAAACAACTGTGATATCTTCCCTAGCTCCAGAAATTACCACACTTTCGGGGCCATTGATGGCTGCTATTGCCACTCGTTGATTGTAGGCTGCAATAACTTCCCTCACTATCGCCTCTGAAGCCATCAGGGAAACCATTTCACCCCCAGATGGCAATTGTTGCATCAACCGTCCGCGATGAGCAATGAGTTTTAATCCATCTGACAAACTAAAAACACCAGCTACAGTTGCAGCCACATACTCGCCAACACTATGCCCCATGACTACATCCGGCTCAATCCCCCAGGATTTCCACAGTTGATATAGGGCATACTCAATCGCAAATAGCGCAGGTTGAGTATATGCAGTTCGATCCAGTAGAGATGAAGCTTGACTAGAATACAGTACCTCTAACAAAGAATGCTCCAGTAATGGGCGAAGAATTTCGTCGCACTGCTCTAAAGTTTGGCGGAATATAGGTTGAGTGTCGTATAATTTACGACCCATATTGATATACTGAGAGCCTTGGCCAGTAAACAATAAGGCTATTTTTGTTAGCTTGTTATTAGACTGAAAGCTCTTAGAAGATGTCAAATCAGCCAGTTTCTCTACTAACTCCTCTCTAGAGTCAGCCACAATCGCCAGACGATGGTTAAAATGCTCCCGCCCTGTATTCGCTGTATAGCAAACATCTGCAATAGATACTCCAGAATTCGATATCAAAAATTCCCGATACCGATGTCGCAATTCATCTAAAGCATTCAGAGTTTTTGCAGAGATAGCAAGTAGATGGTAAGGACGTTCAATAGAATTTTCATTTTGAATTTTGAATTTTGAATTTTGAATTCCTATTGGTGCTTCTTCCAAAATCACATGGCAATTAGTACCACCGATTCCCAGAGAATTCACCCCAGCACGACGGGGATAATCTTGGCTATGCCAATCCTGCAACGTAGTATTAACGTAAAAAGGCGTATTGGGTAAATCCAGTTGAGGATTAGGTTGTTCAAAGTGCAAACTTGGTGGAATTTTTTGATGGTACAGTGACAGGACTGTTTTGATAAAACCAACCACACCAGAAGCAATCTGGAGATGACCGACATTGGTTTTTACTGAACCGATACCACAAAAGTTTTTTGACTGCGTACTAGAACGAAATGCTTGGGTAAGTCCGCCAATTTCAATCGGATCTCCTAAAGGTGTGCCAGTTCCATGTGCTTCCACGTAGCTGATGGTTTCTGCATCAATTCCCGCCATCGCCATTGCTTCTGTGACTACAGCTGCTTGACCGTCTCCATTAGGAGCCATGTAGCCAACTTTTGTACCACCATCGTTATTAACGGCGGAACCTTTAACTACAGCATAGATGTTATCGCCATCAGCGATCGCATCCTCCAACCGCTTCAAAACCACAAGCCCCACACCACTACCAAAAATCGTCCCCTGCGCTTTAGCATCAAAAGCCCGACAATGACCATCTGGAGTGACAATCATTCCTTCTTGATACAAGTGACCAACCTTTTGGGGTGCATTCACAGAAACCCCACCAGCTAAAACCATGTCACTTTCGCCACTCAGCAAGTTGGCACAAGCCATGTGAATTGCCACCAAAGATGTAGAGCAAGCGGTTTGCACATTCACGCTTGGGCCAGTCAAGTTGAGTTTGTAAGAAATCCGTGTGGTTAAATAATCTTTATCATTAGCAACCATCATCTGCAAACCACCCATTGAATCTATGGTTGCTATTTGCAGATTATCGTTAATATCAAGCTGATGGCGGTTGGGATAAACATTATTCAGTAAATAAGTGTTCATCACCGCGCCAGCATAGATCCCGATCGCACCATTATAAGTTAGAGGATTATAACCAGCAGTTTCTAAGCTTTCCCAGGCACACTCGAGTAAAAGACGCTGTTGAGGATCTAGTAATTCTGCTTCTTTTGTGCTATAGCCGAAGAAATCAGCATCAAAAGATTCCACATCAGATAATATGGGCTTGGCTTTGACGTAGTGAGGATTTTTGACTAGTACCGGATCTACACCTGCTTTGATAATTTCTTCATCGCTAAAAAATGAAATCGATTCTACGCCATTGCATAAATTTTGCCAGAATTCATCGATATTATTCGCACCAGGAAAACGACAGGACATCCCGATGACGGCGATATCCGATTGATTAACAGCTTGGCGAGAACTACGAACCTTGGCACGTTTTTGACCTTGGACTACAGAAGGTGATTCTGTTTGCCCTTGACTTAAGAAATTCGCTAAGGTGCTGATGCTGGGATATTTAAACATATCTACAATCGACACCGGAATCTGGAAGAACTCCTGCAATTTACTCTGAGCCTGCACTAGAAGTAGTGAATGTCCTCCTAGCTCGAAAAAGTTCTCATGGATGCCTATTTCTTCAAGATTCAACACTTCTTGCCAAATCTGTGCAACTTGGCGTTCAATGTCTGAAACTGGTTGTGCTTGGTCGTTGGCGCTTTGGTGCAACTCGCCTCTGGTAAGCTTTTCTAAATCGATGATGCCTGTTTTGGTTAATGGCATCTGTTGTAGCTGCACAAAATTGCAAGTACTGGGTGTACCATAGCGATCGCGCACCACTAATTTAGATAATTGCTCTCCAACTAAAGAATTACTAGCGGTAAAATAAGCAGTTAATTTTTCCAGAGGATAAGTATCTTCTACATAACTGCGGATATATCGGTTACTACCATCTAATCCCACTAGTAATTGCACCTGATTATGGTGTAAACCAACGAGCAAAGAATACAGCCCTTGTCGTGCAGACATGGCATAGTAACCCGCCTTTTGAGCCAACTTGCTTCTTTGAGAGTCAGAGCTAATGCCGAGGCCATCCCACAGACTCCAGCTAAAGCAATAGCTCTTTAACCCCAAAGAGCGCTGATAATGTGCAAAACTCTCTAGAAACTGATTAGCTGCAACAAATGCGCCGACAGTAGCGCCTCCCAAGAAACTACTGACTGAAGAAAAGCTGATAAAAACTGCTTGGGGATCATCTAGTAGTAGTTGATTGAGTACCCAAGCTCCTCCAACTTTTGAGCGTAAGGCTGCTGACCAACTGTTATGATTTTCTGCGATGAGCGATCGCTCCTGATAAGATCCTGCTAGATGTAATACCCCGTCTAATTGGCATCCCCAGCTAGACTTTGCCTGTTCAATCACACCTTGCAAAGCTGGCAAATCGCAGACATCCACTGCCTCATAGATGATTTCTCCTCCTAGCTTTTCTAGTTCTTGATAAGCCGCGATTTTTTGAGATATAGCATTCGACTGTTCTGTGTAGTTGTGCCATGTATTTCTTTCGGGTAAGTTAGTCCTACCAACCAACAAAAGCTTTGCTTTGTAATGCTTCAACAAATACTTAGCAATTTCAACACCAACACCCCCAAGACCACCGCTAATTAAATACATTCCACCTGATTGAAAAGCAAAATCTTGCTTTGGTGGAGAGCAAAAATCTACTTTCTCTAATCGAGGAATCCAACGCTGTCCTTGGCGATAAGCTACCTCAGATTCTCCTGATAAGATATGCAACTCTTGCAGAATCCGCTCTGCATTCACTACTGTTTTATCTACAGTTAAATCTACATGACGACTACTCAATCCTGGTATTTCCTGCTCGATTACTTTCAATAACCCAAGCAGTGGTGATTTCTCATAAGCTATTTCGTCAGCAGGTGATGTAAACTGCGTATAATTAGAAACTACTAACAAATCGATAGGATATTGAAATTTCTGGATATTAGCTAACGCTTTAATTAAGAATAGTAGACTATAAACACCAGATGTTTGAGCTTGTTCTAAGGACTCTAAACTAGAAACCTCATTAATACAACTGTCATAAGTCCATAAATGTATAATTTTATCAATTTGAAAGTTATTAGCTTTCAGGGCAGATAGCAAACGTTGATAATCTTCGGGATTATTTGGTGCAATTTGATAGCGGTTATTGCTCAGTTGCTTAAAGTCTACTCCCGCTTCAATACCAACCCACGGCTGCCCCTGTTTTTGGAGTTCTGCACCCAAACATTCCCCTAATCCTAATTGGTCGAGAAATACTAGGAAGCGACCATTAATTGTAGACATTTGGCTTACAGGTAGTTTCTGCTGCCATATCCGACGATAAAACCAGTCTGGTAATAAGTTAGGATTGTCTAAATTGATGCCAAGTTGTTGAATAATAGTATCAAATTCACCAGCCAAGAACATCCTGCTTAATTGGGCGCGCTGAATTTTACCAATTGCAGTCTTCGGAATTACTTCCTTTTTGACAGGAATAATGTAATTTGGATTTACCCCAATCTTTTTGACAACTGCCCCACGAATCTTTTTTATCAGCTCTTTCAACAAAGTCTGTTCAGAGACAGCAGAACTAAAGAATATAGCTAATTGATCTGCGTTTTGCCCAGAGAATCGCACGGCACAGGCAGCCGTATAAGATATCTCTACACCTTCGACTTCTTCAACTACTGATTCAATTTCATGACTGTAATAGTTGATGCCATTGATAATAATGTCATCTTTATCTCTGCCAGTCAGCACAATTCGTCCTGACTGTAAATAGCCGATATCTCCAGTGTTAAACCATCCATCTTCGGTAAAAGCTTCGCGGTTGCGCTCTGGATTTTGATAGTAACCAGAAGTCACTGAAAGTCCTTGAACTTGAAATTTCCCGATCGCCCCTTCGGGAACGATTTGATTATTATCGTCAGTAATGCGAATCGATGCTCCCGGAATCGGTGGCCCAAGTTCTACAAATGACATATCATCTGATGAAGATTCTAAAGAAAAACCATCAGACCAAGTGATTCCTGAGCAAGTCTCAGACATCCCAAAGGCTGGATGAATGGCGTTAGGTGGTAAACCATGTCGTTGGAGAAGCTTAAGAAAACTACGTGCTGTTTTCGGTACGATTTGCTCCCCAGCGTTCACTAGAAAGCGCATAGAAGATAAATCCCATGACTGCTGATTTATTTCACTAGCGCGTTCATTAAGTAAGGAAAAAGCGAAGTTTGGGGCCCAAGAAATCGACGCTTGGTGGCGTTGAATCAATTCCAACCAACGAATGGGATTTTGCAGAATGTATTCTGTAGATGCATGGATTTGCTTGCAACCTAAATCAACTGCCATCAGTCCTAGAAAAACAATTGCACCCACATGCTCTAATGGCATCCAGTTCAAAACAATCTCATCACTGGAAAAATTGTTCATTTGGGCTGTGCCAGCCGTCATACTTAAGAGATTGCGATGAGTTAACATCACACCTTTAGGAAAACCAGTACTGCCTGAAGTGAGTAATAGTAGTGCTAAATCATCTTCGTGACTTTGATGAATATTTCTATCTGGTTGGTTTTGGCGTAAGTTATCTACTGTCTCAACTTGAAAATTTTCTACATTTAAAAGTGCTGGTAATTTCCGAAGGCTTTGAACTAATTTTGAGCTTGTCAGAACAATAGGTTGCTCTAGCATCTGCCAAGCATTGTGTAATTTGTTAACAGCGCTGTTAATCTGCTCGTAGGCAGGTGCGATAGAAACTGGTACGGGAATAAAACCGCCTAAGATACAACCCCAAAACGCAGGTATGAAATCTTGACTGAGATCGATTTGAAATATTACTTTGTCTAATGGTTTTAAACCTATCTTTCTTAAACCAGCTAATATCTTTTGAGCATCTAATAGTAAATCTTTATAAGATTGAATAATTTCATAACCATCGGGTTGAATATAAACTAATTCTTTTTCTGGGAATTGAATAGCTGTTTTTTGCAGGGCTTCCCAAAGAAGTTTTGGAGCGTTTTCTTCTTGTTTGAGTTCTTTGCCATGACTAACAGCTAGTCTGTTATTAGCGAAATCCTGATTGATAGTTGAGCGAGAAAATTGAGGTGTAACTGTATTGTTTTCTTCACCTGTAAGCGTTTTCCAATCACTTAGCAAGTCTGATAAGCGTAACGATCGCTGCTGCTTGAGGTGTTCTTGAACTACTACTGCTACTTGCTTAACTTCAGGTACTAACTGAATTTGTTCTGACCATTGCTGTACAAGGTTTGTATCCCTTACTTCCAAATGATTTAAGACAGTTTCATCTATCTGTCCCGATGGAGTTAATGGTAAAGTGGAGACTGGCACAATCGCCTTCGGTATTAATTCGCTAGACAGAATTGTTTGCAAATAAGATAGCAATTGTTCTGGTACAAATAATCCTGATGGAACTACATAAGCAATTAAATCTTGTTTTAAATTTTCTGTCTGCCTCTCTATTACTACACAATCGTCAACAGCCGAACTTGACTTGATAGCAACTTCTACTTCTCTATAGGTAAAAATTTTATTGTTTGAATTTACTAAAAGCTGACTATGATTATCTAACTGCATTAGCTTGTATATCCTTTTTAAAGTCCGCTCTTCAATAATTAACATTACCTAAATAAACTTTTGCTAAAAGTGGATTGACATTAGGTAACAACTAGCCATCAAAATCATTTCTCAGCAATTTCAATTGTTTTTGTAATCTCTAATTTTCAGCATTAATTTTTAACTCCAAGCTCAGTCTATTGTAATCGATAAATATTTAATTTCTTTAAGGATAAATTAAACAAATTCAGTTTTGTTACTTTCTTGATAAATAGCTTTAACAATAGCTTAAAGTTCATATCCTGCTACAGCAACCCCTACAACCGTTATTAGACCAAGTAGCCCGATCCCTCCTACGATACTAAACGGATTTCCCAATGGTGTAAGAATAGCTGCGATCGCAGCAGAATCACCCTTGATATAACTGATGATTTGACTTTTTTTTTGATAAAAACTAATCTATAGGACTCATCTTTGATTGCATGAAAAACTCAGTATCCTTCTAACTTTTTTTCTCTCCTGTTAAGAGTTACCTCCCGATCGCGCTTGCGCTGCGCTTTTCTAGGAGAGGCTTCTCTTCCAGAGACGCTAACGCGCACCACGCAAATAATTTCAGAAATAAAAACAGATTCCTATATCGTTGAAACAAAGTTACTTTCTTTAAATTAACATACCGAAAATTTCAGTTAAAGAATCATCTCATTTTTCTCAATAAAATGCAACAGCATTTCAAACAATTCGGTTGGGACAGTTAGGACAGTTAAGACAGTTAAGACAGTTAAGACAGTTAAGAAATTAATCGCCAACAAGTAATGTTGTTCGCAAAGATTTAAAGCATAATAATTTTATAAATTTAAGTAAATATTTAGATAGATATCTTGACTAAAAAATTCAGATAACCTATGTTTCTGATACAATGAACATAAATTTTGAATATTTGGGCAATAATTGAAAGTTTTCAGAATTGTAATAAATTATAGTTTTGAATAAGTTATAAGTTTATAAAGGTTTATTCATTTTGTTTAATACTTGCCAAGATTTTAATTGGAAAAATCTTAATGGTGAGTGAGATATGGGAACTAACAAAGAGCGCAGCCATAGTGGTATAGTCAGTCGTAGAGAGTGCGACGATGGACGATGATAGGAATCCGAGTACACCCCATTAATTCAAGCGAACGCCAAAAATTTTATTTTAATCATCGCTAAGGACTTTCTTCAGTTCTACTCTTATTTGGAGATTAAAATATCGTGACAACCCAGGTATATAGCCAATCAGTTATAACATTTGATGGTCAAGATGATTATATAAATTTTGGCAGGAATGATATTGGTGGTGTTTTTGCTGAGGGGAGTTCAGCCTTTACGATTTCTGGATGGATTAATCCTCAAGAACTAAAAAATCAAGCCACTACATACGGAACGCACAATGTTTTTTTTGCCCGTTCCTCAGACCGATATAGTGATAACTTTGAGTTTGGCATCAATGAATCAGGAAACCTAGATATATATATTGATGAGAAGGTTGAGAAGGTTATCAAAACCTTTGGTAATGGAGAATTAACTGTCGGACAATGGCACTTCTTTGCTATTGTTTTTAATCGGGGTCAACTGACTATACACCTTGATGAGCATGAGTATTTTGGCTATTTGACAGGTGACTCTTTAAACAAAGCAACTAGTCCTGTAACTCTGGGCGCGACTTTACACAACAGTATATATTTCACAGGTCAATTAGCTAACATTAGCGTCTGGAATTACCCTTGTCCGCCAGTAGAAATCCAAACACACCGCTCTGGGCCTCTAGTCGGGAATGAACAAGGATTAGTCGCTTATTGGATCTTAAACGAAGGAGAAGGAACCACCGTAAAAGACCAGACTGAAAATACTCATAATGGAACTTTGCATGGTAATCCCAGTTGGGGTTTAGCAGAAATTCCATTTGGAATTACCCAATCATCGAACCAGAGCCAGACAACAAGCAATTCCCCAGAAGAGAACCAGTCAGTTGCAGAGGTTTTCTCCACTGAACTAACTGCTGTTGGCCAAGCTGACTTGCAGCAATCCATTGAGGTTTCCCCAGATGTAGAAAACGCCGTTCTTGTAACTCCCTCTCCCGCAGCCTCGACTAGAGGAAAGGGAAAAAAAGGGGCAAAGAAGCAGAGTGAAAATACCAACATTCAAACTTCCCAGCCAAAGCAGGAGGAGAAAATCGAAATAGCTCAAGCAACTGAAAGTCAAGTTATAGCCGATATCCAACAGCCCAAAAAACCACAAAAATTAACTCAGGAGCGATCGCAAAAAACTATGATTACTACAGCCAATCCTAGATATAAAATTCTTTCCATTGATGGAGGCGGTATTCGAGGCATTATCCCAGCGATAATATTAGCAGAAATTGAAAAGCGCACAAAAAAACCGATTTTTAGTTTATTCGACTTAATTGCAGGCACTTCAACCGGAGGAATTCTGGCACTAGGATTGACTAAACCTCAATTAAGTTTAGATCCATCTATACCTGAAAGTGAGCCACAAGCTCAGTACAGTGCCGAACAGATGGTCAAATTATATGTCGAATATGGGGCTGAGATATTTTACGAGCCATTTTTTGAACATCTGCTCGGCCCTCTTGAAGATATGTTTAGTCAGCCCAAATATGCGTCTGATGGCAGAGAGGAAATTATCAACAAATATTTTGGTAATAGCCCTCTAGAAAATAATCTTAAAGAAGTTTTTGTCACTAGCTACGATATCGAACAGCGAATTCCGATATTCTTTACCAACAAAATCGAAAAACAACAGATAGAATCTAAAAAGTTTCGGAAGGTGAGTGTCGGTTTTACACTCAAAGATGCGGCAATGGCAACTAGTGCGACACCTACTTATTTTCCTCCCTATCGAGTTGCGACTTCCCATAATCCTAGTGGCTTCTATAATTTAGTAGATGGAGGATTGGTTGCTAATAATCCAGCAAGCTTGGCGATTACAGAAGCGAAAATCAGTAGACAAGCTCAAAGAACAGCGCTACATACCAACGATATCTTATTAGTTTCCTTGGGTACAGGTTCCCTGACGAGTGTCTACAAGTATAACGATGTCAAAAATTGGGGACAATTGCAATGGGTAAAACCTCTTTTAAACATTGTTCTGGACGGTGGTAGTGAAGTTGTAGCTGGAGAATTAGAACACTTATTTGAGTCTACTGAAAAAGAAATCAGAGGCTCTTATTATAGATTTCAAACATTCCTCACAGGTGAGTTAGAAGACATAGATAATGTCAAATCAGAAAATATTCGTCAGCTACAAACTATAGCCCATCGATTGATTACAGAAAGAAGTCAACAAATCGATGAGTTATGTAGTATTTTGTCAGCCTAAAAAAGAGGCAGGGGAGCAGGGAGCAGGGAGCAGGGGGACAAGGGAGACAAGGGAGACAAGGAGATAAAAAAAACTCATAACTCATAACTCCTAATTTTTGTACAGACGCGATTAATCGCGTCTCTACTTCTAACTCCTAACTCAGCACTCAGCACTCAGTTTTGTAAAAGTAAAAATTAGTCACCATCTCGATTAAGTACTAAGCTAGCAAGTAAGGGTGAATAAATTCTATTACCCTTAATCAAGATTTAACCAAGAATGTAAGGATTTGAGGTAATTCCAATGGATGAAGTCGTTAAAAAAATCGCTGCTTTGGGTCTTCCTGGCATACTTCTGGTAATTGCAATTTCTGCAACAGGTATGGCGGGTGGTTACGGCGTTGTAGCTGCCCTGGCGGGGTTGGGAGGCCCGCTTGGCATCATCGGCGGTCTAGGTGTGCTTGGTTTGACAACACTTGTAGGAGAGGCTATAGCGGGATTTGGAATTGAAGCAGTTCTCAAGAATATTTATGTAGAACGTCGCAAAACCGAATCTGTGAGATATCTCCTCAAAGAAATTAAAGATTTACCCATTACAGAGGATCTAAAACTCAAACTAAAAAATGAACTGAACCCAACAATCACTGATAATTTTGAAGAGGTTCAGCCGCCAAAGACAATTGAAATCGTCGAGGAATAATTTTCCTGTTACATTTGTTGAGACTGCCAACAAAATGTTACTAAATTAAGTGCGATCGCGCTTAATTGCTCTCAAATAATAAAATGGCCTCTGAGTCCGATTTATACCGGATTAAACACTCAAAGGCCATTATTCAAAATAATGCAATGCCGCATGAAAGTATATTTAAATAGGAAGAAATTAAAACCTAAAAACTTATTCTGCACTAATTCATTCAATTTATAGTTTTTAACCACCACTTATAACAGTATGGGTTGATAATCAAATGAATTTTTCAGAAAAAAAAAGTTTAAGTTTGGAGAAAATACAGCAAATCAAAACTGATTTTGAATTAGTTTTATTGGAGAAAACTTCAATAAACGAATGTACAGTAATTGTTAAGAAAATATCTTCTATAGAAGTCATACTATATATTGTTTCAAGCTCAAATGTTTTGCTAGAAGAAATTCGCTTTTATCTTCAAGATATATGCGATGAAGCATTACTACCAAGAGCTATTGTATCAGTGTCCAATCTACCTTTAACTGCCACAGGAGAGGTAGACGAATTAGCTTTGAGTAATATTCCTGTTATTGATGAAAGTTTAATAGAGCAAGTAGAAAAGGAACTTAATTCTCATTATAAAATCGAACAGGCAGTGGTAGTGATACAGGAGTTGAGAAAGCAGATCCCCTCACTCCATTTGTCAGATTTGCTCCCAGATTGGCAAAACAAAAATGCGATCGCAAACTTTTCCCCAATCCTCAAAGACTCTCAGCCCAATACACAACAATATTTCTCAGAACTAAAACCATTTGCCATCAGCCACGGTGGTATTCTCCCGAACGATCGCAATGCACCTATTACCTTACCGGAAGTTTTGCAAAGAACTGCTCAACAGGCTACAGGTGAGGGTATTATTTACCTGTTGCCCGATGGCACAGAACTACGCCAATCCTACACTGAGTTACTTGAAATTGCCGAGCGAATTCTTACCGGTTTGAGAAAGTTGGGACTCAAGCCAAAAAACAAAGTCATATTGCAGATGGAACTTAGCTGTGACATTATTCCAGCTTTTTGGGGCTGCATATTGGGAGGCTTTGTACCTGCGATCGTGGAAGTGTCACCAACTTATAGAGAATCAAACAAGGTGGTGGATAAGCTTTGTCATATTTGGCAGTTCTTAGATAGTCCAGTTATCTTAACTACAGAAGCTCTCAAACAAGAAGTAGAATTACTATCGCAATGGCTACCAGAAGAACGCCTAAAAATAGACACGATTGAAGCATTAAAAGACAACATTGCCAGCAAACAATATCACGAAAGTCAACCAAATGAAGTAGCTCTTTTTAACTTAACTTCTGGCAGTACAGGAATCCCAAAATGCGTTCAATTGACTCATCAAAATCTCATTGCTCGCGCCAGAGGGGCTAACCAACTTAATCAACACGCGCCAGAAGATGTAATTTTGAATTGGCTGCCGTTCGATCACATTGGCAGCATTTCTGACTGGCATATTCGTGGTGTAGAAATCGGTTGTACCCTAGTTTATGCCCAAAAAGAATATATCTTAGGTCGCATCCTCAACTGGTTGGATTTAATCCATAAATACCGGATTACTCATAGCTGGGCCCCCAACTTTGCTTACGCCATAGTTAATAACTCTCTCAAACAAGAACCAGAACAAAACTGGAACTTATCTTGCGTAAAATTTCTCCTAACAGCTGGTGAAGCAGTATCTAGTAAAGCTGTGGAGGATTTTCAAGAAAATTTAGTTACTTACGGACTCAAAGCAACGGCAATTAAACCAGCTTTTGGGATGGCAGAGATGGGTTCAGGGATTACATATTATCAGCCGCACCAAGAAGCACCTTTGTTGTTCCATAGGATAGACAAATCTAGATTGCAAAGTACTATTAAACGAGTAGAAATAGACCATCCAAATCATCATATTTTTACTGATTTAGGTTCAGTTATTCCTGGAATTACCATTCGCATAGTAGATAATAACAACTCTGTATTAAGAGAAGACACCATAGGTCGTTTGCAAGTCAAAGGTGATGCAGTTTCTCCAGGATATTACAACAACTACGATGCCAACAGTCAATCATTTTTAAAAGACGGCTGGTTTGATACTGGAGATTTAGGATTTATTGCCAACGGACAATTGGTGGTTACTGGTCGCGCCAAAGAAACCATTATCATCAATGGAGCTAACTACTACAGTCATGAAATTGAAGCAGTAGTTGAAGAAATTGGCGCAATTGAAGTGTCCTACACCGCCGCTTGTGCAGTCTGCGATGCTGATGGTGCAACAGAGAAACTAGCTATTTTCTTCAATTCGCCAATTACAGAAGACCAAAAACTATTAGAACTACTAACTAAAATTCGGCAGACAGTCGTCAGTAAAATCGGGTTGAATCCTGATTATTTAATTTTATTACCTAAAGAAGATATACCCAAAACTGTTATTGGTAAAATTCAGCGATCGCAACTTCGCGATCGCTTTGGTGCAGGTGAGTTTAACCATATTATCAAACAAGTTGATATCGTACTAAATAATACTAATACTATTCCTGACTGGTTTTATCAAAAAGTCTGGCGGCGAAAGCAAGCCAAACTTATAAAAGCTTTACCTCAAGGTTGTCTAACTATAGTCTTCCTCGACGAGTTAGGATTGGGGACATTTGTTTGTCAGCAACTAGAACAGCAAAACCTGCCATATCTGTGTGTTTCACCCGGTTCTGATTTTGCTAAAAAAGGTTCCCATCACTTCTTTTTAACTCCTGAAAATGCAGAGCATTATCAGTTATTGCTTGACACCATAAAAGCAGAAAACCAGACCATTGGCCAGATTCTCCATCTGTGGAATTATCAAGAGTATGGCGGAGAAATCACAAGCCTAGCAGCTCTAGAAAAAGCGCAAGAACAGGGAATTTACAGTTTATTATTTCTTATCCAAGCCCTAGCAAAAACTCAAAGTTTACCAGATTTACAGTTATTGTTTGTTTCTAGCTACACCCAGTATACGCAAGAAACAGACAAGATTGCTTATGAAAAATCTCCAGTTCTCGGTGTCATTAAAACTATTCCTCAAGAAATACCCTGGTTAAATTGCCGTCACATAGATTTGACACCAAATTCAATACAGGCAGATGGTAACTATGTTTTACAAGAACTCCAGGTTTTATCCAAAGACCAAGAGATTGCTTACCGAGATGGACAGCGTTTAATTGCAGGTTTAGAAAAAGTTAATCTGCAAGGAAAAGCAAAGCAAGAACTTCCCTTGAAAGTGGGGGGAATGTATCTGATAAGTGGTGGGCTTGGAGGCGTTGCAGTTGAAATTGCTAAATATCTAATTAAGTTTTTTAATGCCAAATTATTATTAGTAGGTCGGACTCGTTTACCAAATGTCTCATTAGAAAAAGTCAAGGTTTATCAGGAATTAAAGCAGCTTGGTTCCGTGGTTTATGAAGCAGTGGATATCTGCGACTTTCAAGCCGTGCAACAAGTGGTGGAAAAAGCCAAGGCTAACTGGGGATGTCAACTGGATGGCGTAATTCATCTGGCGGGAACTTATCACGAACAAATGCTAGTGAATGAAACACCACAGAGTTTATCTGCAATTTTGCAACCCAAAGTGTTAGGGACTTGGGTGCTACATCAGGTACTTAAGAAGCAAGGACAGGGGGTTTTCATTAGCTTTTCGTCTTTAGCAAGTTTCTTTGGTGGAGCAACAATTTCTGCTTATGCTGCTGCTAACAATTTTTTGGAAAGCTTTAATCAATATCAACGTTCTGTTAGCAGGTTGCACAGCTATTGCTTTGCTTGGACAAATTGGCGTGATATAGGAATCAATAAAGGTTATCAGAGGCAAGAAATCACCCGCGCTCAAGGCTATTATGAGATGAGTTTGCAACAAGGATTATATTCCTTTTTGGCTGGTTTATATCACGACCAAGCCCAACTAATAGTCGGTTTAGATGGCAGCAATCCCAAAATTCGGCGTTTCACCTCTGAGTTTCCAGGTTTAGAGAAATTAACTGCTTATTTCACTACGAGTAACGGTTCTACCGTACCAGATTTATCAGATTTGACGGTGCGCGATCGCTTCGGAACAACCGTTAACTGTGACTTCGTGCAACTATCCCAAATGCCTCTCACCGCTAATGGTGAAATCAATCGAGACTTATTAGCTAGAGGTATAACTCAAAGAGCGATCGCTCCCCGAAACGAAACGGAACGGCAAATTGCTCAAATCTGGCAAGAAATTTTAAAAATACCCCAGATTAGTATTTACGACAACTTCTTTCAACTAGGAGGAAATTCTTTGCTAGCCTTCCAAGTCATTTCTCGGTTGCGCGAGGCTTTTTCGGTTGAATTGTCGCCAAATCGTTTTTTTGCATCCCCAACTGTAGCTGGTTTGGGAGAAAGTCTTGAGGCGCTGCTAACTGTCGTCAGCAAGTGGAATGTAGCTATTGATGACGCAGAAGAAGAATATGAGGGAGGCGTATTATAAATGACGACAATAGAATTTGTATCTTATTTAAATAGTTTAGGTATAAAAATTTGGTTGGAAGGCGACCAGTTAAACTATCGCGCTCCCAAGCAAGTGATGAACCCAGACCTGAAAAACCAACTGCTAGAGCGAAAATCAGAAATCCTGGCTTTTCTAGAAGAAGCTAAAACTGCAACAGACTCCTCCTTTGAGCCAATACCATCTATACAGCGTTCTGAGGAGTTGCCCTTATCCTTTGCCCAGCAGAGGATGTGGTTTCTCTATCAATTAGAGAGCCAAAGCCCATTTTATAATGAGAGTTGCCAGCTACGCCTTCAAGGTGTACTCAACACAGAAGCTCTTGAGCAGAGTATCAACGAAATCATCCGTCGTCACGAAATTCTGCGAACAACATTTCCAGCAGTAGATGGAAAACCCTTACAGGTCATCTCTCCCAGCTTGACAATCACTATGCCAGTTCTAGACTTGCAAGGTTTAGAAGCATCAGAGCTACAACAGATTGTCACAAAAGAAGCTCGCCAACCTTTTGATTTAAGTAACAACCCTTTGCTACGGGTTACTTTACTGCGGCTGGGGTCAGAGTCCTATGTACTGGTGTTGACTATGCACCACATCATCACAGATGGCTGGTCAATGGGGATATTCATCCAAGAGTTGTCCACCCTCTACCGAGCTTTTACTCTTGGTTCTCCTTTGCTCCTTTCTGAGTTGCCCATCCAGTATGCTGATTTTGCAGTTTGGCAGCGACAGTGGTTAACAGAGTCAGTTCAAAAACAACAACTGAATTACTGGAAGCAACAGTTAACTGGTGCTACACCTTTATTAGAACTACCCACAGACAAACCGCGTCCCCCCGTTCAGACTTTTTGTGGTGCTACCAAAGAATTTCAAATTGACCAGAATTTGAGCAAGCAAATCAAAATTTTCAGCCAACAGTCAGGAGCTACCTTATTTCATACCCTACTGGCGGCTTTCGTAGTTTTAATGTTTCGTTACAGCGGTCAGGATGATATCTGCATCGGTAGCGCGATCGCCAACCGCAACCGCAAAGATATAGAACCATTGATTGGCTTTTTTGTCAATACATTGGTACTGCGTCACCGGATTGAGGGAAATCCCAGTTTCTCTGAGTTTCTCTCTCAAGTGCGACAAGTTGCAACCTCTGCTTACACTCACCAAGATGTTCCTTTTGAACAAGTAGTAGAAGCGTTGCAACCAGAACGTTCTCTTAGCTACAATCCCCTTTTTCAGGTGATGTTTGTCTTAGAGAATTTCTCGTTAGATACATTAGAGTTGCCTAATCTTACCTTGACTCCCCAACTGGTAAAAAGGGAGACATCTCAGTTTGATTTGAGCTTGGCAGTTTGGCAGACAAAAGCGGGATTGATGGGTTCGTGGGAATATAACAGCGATCTCTTTGAGCCAGATACCATTGCGAGGATGACAAGTCATTTCCAGACTTTGTTAGCAGCGATTATTGCTAATCCCAATCAACCTATTGCTGAGTTACCACTATTGAGTGAGTGCGAACGTCATCAGTTGCTAGTGGAATGGAATGATACTTATACGCCTTATCCTCAGAGCAAATGCATCCATCAGTTATTTGAAGAGCAGGTTGAAAAAACACCAAATGCATTAGCTGTAGTCTATGAGGACGAGTCTCTGACATACCAACAGTTGAACCTCCGCGCCAATCAATTAGCGCATTATCTGCAATCTTTAGGTGTTGGTGCAGAAGTATTGGTAGGAATTTGTGTTGAGCGATCGCCTTTAATGATAGTAGGATTGCTGGGCATTCTCAAGGCTGGTGGGGCTTATGTACCGCTTGACCCGGCGTATCCTCAAGAGCGGTTGGCGTTTATGCTAGAAGATGCCCAAGTTAAAGTACTGTTGACCCAGGAAAGCTTGGTCGCAACGCTACCGTCACATCAAGCGCAGGTGATTTGTCTGGATAGCGACACAGCAATCTTCAGCAGCAGTGTAGAGAATTTACTCCATACAGCGACAATTGACAATCTGGCTTATGTGATTTACACTTCCGGTTCCACTGGCAAACCCAAAGGAGTGCAAATTGAACATCGACGATTGTTAAATCTCGTCTTTTGGCATCAACAAGCTTTTGCAGTGTCGCCCCTTGACCGAGCAACACAAATTGCGGGAGTCGCATTTGACGCTTGTGGTTGGGAAATCTGGCCTTATCTGACTGCTGGAGCTAGCATTCACTTTCCCAATGATGAAACCCGGCTTTACCCTGAGCAACTACGAGACTGGTTGTTGTCAAAGGCAATAACCATTAGTTTCTTACCGACACCAATGGTCGAGAAAATTCTATCATTAAATTGGCCGGCGAATGCTGCTTTGCGGACTTTGCTCACAGGTGGGGATCAACTTCATCAATATCCTTCGGCTGCTCATCCCTTTGACGTGGTGAATAATTACGGGCCAACAGAGAATACTGTAGTTGCAACCTCTGGTACTGTTCCTAAAAGACAACAAGACTATATACCACCTGCGATTGGGCGGGCGATCGCTAATACCCAAGTTTATATACTCGATTCCCTGTTGCAGCCTGTACCCATTGGTGTGACTGGAGAATTGTACATCGGTGGTGAAAGCTTGGCACGGGGTTATCTCCACCGTCCCGACCTGACGGCTGAAAGATTCATTACTAACCCTTTCCAAAAAGGCAGAGGGGCAGGGGAGCAGGGAGCAGGGAGCAGGGGGACAATTCAGCACTCAGCACTTTTATATAAAACAGGCGATTTGGTTCGCTACCAAGCCGATGGCAATATAGAATTCTTGGGTCGCATTGATAACCAAGTTAAAATTCGTGGCTTTCGCATTGAACTTTCCGAAATTGAGGCGGCTTTGACTCAACACCCACAGGTACGCGATGCTGTTGTGCTTGCCAGAGAAGATAAACCTAGTATTAAAAGTTTGGCAGCATATATCATCCCAGAATTGACACAGCCAACCAGTAATGAGTTACGCCTGTTTCTCAAGTCAAAGCTTCCCAGTTACATGATACCTGCATCCTTCACAGTTCTAGAAGCTTTGCCGATTACCCCAAACGGCAAAGTAGATCGTCGTGCATTACCAGTACCAGAGTTCGAGTTCGATGAATCAACTGGCTTTGTCTCTCCCTACACCCACACTCAAGAAGTCTTAGCAAAGATTTGGCGGGATGTTTTAGTACTAAAACAAGTCGGTATCCACGACAATTTCTTTGAATTGGGCGGAGATTCCATCATTAGTATGCAAATTATCGCTAAAGCTAATCAAGCCGGACTCAAGTTGACTCCGAAACAACTTTTTCAACACCAAACAATTGCTGAATTAGCTGCTGTTGCTGGTACAATTAACTTGGTTCAATCAGAACAAAGTTTAGTTACAGGGGTTGTCCCTCTAACACCGATTCAGCACTGGTTCTTTGAGCAAAATCTGCCGGAACCTCATCACTTTAACCAATCCTTTCTGCTAGAAGTTCCCGCAAATTTGCAACCGGAATTATTAAAGCAGGCACTACAAAAGTTACTGTACCATCACGATGCTTTACGCCTGCGGTTTGTGCAGCAGGAGGGGCAATGGCAGCAGTACAACAGTGATGTGAGCGATGGCGTATCGTTGGGTATTGCAGATTTGTCCTATCTGCCCCAAGCAGAACAGTTAAGGACAATTGAAGCAAGGGCAGACGAAGCACAAAGAACGCTGAACTTAGCAGATGGGCCGCTAATGCGGGTCGTTCTGTTTCAATTAGGCAATTCTCCCGGACGTTTACTCATCGTCATCCATCACTTGGTTGTCGATGGGATCTCGTGGCGGATTTTACTAGAAGACTTATCTGAGGCATACAAACAATTAGAAGTTGGCAAAAGTATCCAACTACCTGCAAAAACCATATCCTTTAAAGATTGGGCAATGCGATTGCAGGATTATGCCCGCACTCAAGAATACTCACAGCTAGATTACTGGCTGGACTCAATGCAGTTCCCAATTGCTCCTTTACCGTTGGATTATGCTGCTGTTGCCCAAGATAATACTGTAGCTTCCAGTCGGATTGTATCTGTATACCTGAGTGTAGAACAGACTCGCGCTCTATTACAGGATGTCCCTGGAGCTTACAATACTCAAATTAACGATGTGCTGCTGACAGCGTTAGTGCAAACTTTCACTCGTTGGACAGGTTCTTACTCCTTATTGATTGACTTAGAAGGTCATGGACGAGAGGACTTGTTTGAGGATGTGGACTTGTCTCGTACTGTAGGCTGGTTTACTACTATATTCCCCGTGCTGTTAAAACTTGAGGATCGTTTCGATCCCGGAGAGGTTCTCAAGTCGGTAAAAGAGCAACTGCGACGTATTCCCAACCGGGGTATTGATTATGGCATCTGGCGCTATCTTAGCCTGGATGAGAGCGATCGCAGTGAAAAAGCTCTTGAGCAGGGAGCGGGGAGCAGGGGAGCAGGGGAGCATACTTCGACTGCGCTCAGTAACCGGGGGAGCAGGGGAGAAAAACTATCTATACAAGTCCTACCCCGAGCTGAGGTGAGCTTTAACTACTTGGGTCAATTTGACCAAACGCAGTTAGCAACCCTTGGCTGGAAATATGCTCAAGAGTCTAGCGGTTCAATTCACAGCCCTAAAGGACAGCGCCATCATTTGTTAACTGTAAATGGATTAGTCGTTGAAGGAAGGCTGAAACTGGAATGGCAATATAGCGAGCATTTCCATAGCTGGGCCACTGTAGAAAATCTGGCTAATGAGTATATAGAAGCTTTAGAAGCTATTATTGTCCACTGTTTATCCCCAGAGGCCGGTGGTTATACTCCTTCAGATTTCCCGGAAGTTGAGTTTAGCCAAGAAGCTTTGGACGAACTGCTAGCAGAAATTCAATGAAGTAGTCCACATCTAGAAATCCGGTTTCTGTTTTAACAAGGTTTTCTGTAAATCAACTAAGTTTCAGGAGGTTATTTATAACTAAGCTGCCAATAACTCGTTACCAAAAAAGATCGTTGTGAGTACTCAGGAAAAACTATGCTGGAATTTCAGATTGAATTTAAACCTCGTATCCCTCCTGCCAAAAATTTAGTTATAGGTACTTTAGGGCCTAGTGCTACTAGTAGCGATTATGCTTCCCAGTACATAACTAATCAACTGCTCTCAAAACAATTTACTGTATCAACTCAGTTGTTTGATAGTTTTACAGATGTTAGAGAAGCTTTGCTGCAAGACAAGGTGGATTTGGCTTTAGTTCCTCATGCTTACGACCGTATTAATGAGTTTTATATGGAGCCAAGTTTTGAGCTAGGCTTCATTTTTATATATCCTACTCCAGTTTATGGATTGGCTAAGAAAAAAAATACAGAGGTAGTTTTCAACGGATCTAGAATTGTTACTCATCCTGCTCCGTTACCTCTGTTAAGAGAACTCTTGCCAGATTCTCAAGATCGAACACAAATACAAGTGGATTTGTCTCCTTCTACCAGCGATTCAGCAATTCAAGTAATGCAGGGTTTAGCTGATTTGGCTATTACTAATGAGAATGCTGTTAAAGCCTACGATTTAGAGTTTATTTCAACCTACGGAAATATCCAGATGAGTTGGTCAATTTTTCAGAAAAAATTAGCAGAAAATAATGTCTAAATATTTTCCTCAGCCAAAAATCATCAAAATTAATTCTGATGTTGAGTTAATCGCATTTCAATGTCAAGACACAGTTGTGCAATTAGCTTCTATTCCCCCAGGAGCTATTTTTGAATTGCATCGACATCCCGAAAGCCAAATTGGAATGCAAATTGCGGGACGTTTGGAATTTAACCTCAACGGTACTAAAGAAATTCTGGAGCCATTCGAGCAAGTTTATGTAGCTGGTTCTAATGTTCTTCATGGTTCTATCAACCCTTTCTCAGAAATAGCGTTAGCGTTTGATGTGAAACGCATCACAAATTCTGAGGAAGCTGAGGAGGCTATTCTGAAAGTTACATCAACTCAAGATGAAGTTACAAGTTTTGAGTGTAAGTCTGTTGTTGGTTCTTGGTTTAAGATTATTATCACTCAAATTCCTCCCAAAGGAATAATCCCAATTCGCCAATCGGCTGATGAAATAATGGGAATAGTCCTGAATGATAAATTGACGATCGCAGTTGCAGAACAACAGCAACAGGTAGAATATGGTAGTGTTTATTATGTTCCTGCTGATGTTGTTTATGGAGGATATAATTCTTCTGATGAAACAGTATCTTTGATTGAACTTGTGATTAAACCTCGCTCTCATTTTTCGCTGAAAGATAGTTTTTCTAAGACAGCGCTAACTACTTCCTAAAGGAATATTCATCATGGATTTAGGATTAACACAAAAAGTAGCTTTAGTGACCGGAGCAAGTGCTGGCATAGGTTATAGCGTTGCCCAAAAGCTGGCAGCAGAAGGTTGTCAGTTAATAATTTGTGGGAGAAATTCTGAGCGGTTAGAACAAGCTTATCAAGGTTTGATTGATTCTCAAGCAAAAATTGTCCCGATTTCTGCTGATGTGCAAAATCCAAGTGATTCTCAAAACTTAGTCCAAGAAGCTCTCAACCAATTTGGCAAAATTGATATATTAGTCAATAATTCAGAAGGGGCTAGTTTTTCTAATGAAGCAGTAGAAAATCTATCTGATGAAGATTGGTTGTCTGTCTTTGAAGGCAAGTTAATGGGCTATATTCGCATGACGAATTTAGTGCTACCGACGATGAAAAGTCAGCAATGGGGGCGCATTATCAATATTGTTGGGACATCAGGGAAAGAACCTTCTAGTCGTCTTGTTAAATCGGGAGTGGCGAATGCTGGATTAATCAATTTTACTAAAACTGTTGCTTCGCAAGTTGCTAAGTGGAATGTTTTAATTACCTGTGTAAATCCTGGTCTGATTGATACTCCAAGGCATAGAGAATATTTAGAAGTATTTGCCGAACAGGAAGGTCGAACGGTTGATTCAATCATTGAAGGAACGAATAAGATGATTCCTCTTGGTCGTCGCGGTTTTTCTAGTGAGGTTGCTAATTTGGTGGCTTTTCTAGCGTCAGAATGTGCTAGTTATATTACAGGTGTTACTATTCCGGTAGATGGCGGATTGTCAACGTCTGCTTTTTAATAAATTTGGTAAGTTTTTAGGTTATATAAGTTCTATTTGATTTATGAAAATTACTTTTTGTAAACGAACCGCAGAAGCCCAGAGGTTATTAATACATTGCTAATAAAATTGGGCAAACCTTTGCGTACCTTTGCGCTTGACTCTGCGCTCCTCTGCGTTAAAAAACATTGGTTTTATACCTCGCTTAAATGAAAATCGCAATAACATAATTAATATCATCTTTAAAAAACAATGGTAGTTGTACAAAAAAAAAGTTCTAGTAAAGATATTGAATCTATTTATCCCCTTTCACCTACGCAGGAGGGAATACTCTTTCATACTCTCTATGAGCCGGAATCAACAATATATTTTGAGCAGTTTAAATTAACTATTCATGGCAATTTAGATTCAGGTATATTTGAACGAGCTTGGCAACTTTTAGTAGAGCGACATTCTGCTTTGCGGACTCTTTTTGTTTGGAAGAATCGCAAACAAGCAGTTCAGGTGGTGCGTAAACAAGTGAATTTGCCTTGGTCTAATTTAGACTGGCGAATGTTTCCTCAGCAGGAGCAAGAAATCCGGCTCAATTCTTTTTTAGATTCAGATAGAAAACAAGGTTTTGAACTTGACAAAGCTCCATTAATGCGCTTTGTTTTAATTCGCGTAGCTGATGAAACTTATGAGTTTATCTGGAGTTTTCATCACCTATTAGTTGATGGCTGGAGTTGGCCGATTATCTTCAAAGAATTGTTTGCTTTATATGAATCAATTCAGAACGGTCAACAGTTATATTTAGCTCCCAGTCGTCCTTACCGAGATTATATTAATTGGTTGCAACAGCAAGATTTGGCTGGAGCGAAGGCTTTCTGGCAACAAAATCTTGAGGGGTTTACTGCACCTACGCCTTTGATAGTTGAACGATCGCTAAAACAGAGTTCTCACCAACAGCAAAATATTGAGGTGCGATCGCAACATCTATCAGCCGAGACGACAACTACCTTAAAATCTTTTGCCCAGCAACATCATCTGACACTTGCCACCTTGGTACAAGCAGCTTGGGGGCTGTTACTAAGTCGCTATAGTGGCGAGTCTGACGTAGTTTTTGGCACTACTGTATTTGGTCGCCCACCTACTTTATCTGGTGTGGAGTCGATGGTGGGATTGTTCATTAATACATTACCCGCACGGGTGAAAATCCCGGATACAACCGATTTGTTAACCTGGCTGCGGTTGTTGCAACAAGAGTACACCGAACGGGAGCAGTATTCATACACTCCACTGGTAGATATTCAAGGCGTAAGTGAAGTTCCTCGCACTCAACTTTTGTTTGAAAGCCTGGTTGTATTTGAAAACTATCCTGTAAATGTAACGTTGCAACAACTTCCTGGAAACTTAAGCATTGGGGAACTACAAGACAGAGGACAAACCAATTATCCTCTCACATTGCTGGCAATTCCTGGCGAGGAAATGACCGTAAAAATTTACTACGATCGCGATCGCTTTGATATAGATATTATTGATCGCATGGCTGGCCATTTCCTCACTTTGTTGCAGGGAATTACCGCCAATCCTCATCGCACCCCAGGCGAGTTACCGCTACTAACTTCAGCAGAACAAGATTTGCTTTTGGTACAGTGGAATGCTACCTCAGCAGCGCATCCCATCAATCGTTGCATCCATCAATTATTTGAGGAGCAAGTTGAAAAAACACCCCAAGCCTTGGCGGTGGTATATGAAAACCAAAGTTTGACTTAT